>DATBGF010000696.1:0-10539 GCA_036558145.1 Acidimicrobiales bacterium | reverse complement strand
CCCTGTTCCGCAGCGTCTACGTGGTCGACCTGACCTCGGTGGACGCGAGCGGGGCCCTGGTGAAGACGCCGGCCGTCGACCTCACGGCCATCCCCGACCCCGACCTGGTGTCACTGCCGGAGATCCACCCCGGTGACGTGGGCCTGGGCGACCCGTTCCGGGTCACCTGCGAGTCGGTGGAGTCGATCCATGCGATCACCGGCACCAAGCTGCTGATCACCTGCGACAACAACCTCCCCAACACCGGCCGCAACCCGAACATCGCCGACGACACGGAGATGATCGTGGTCAAGGTCCCGGAGCTGCGCGAGCAGTCCTGAGGGTCAGGCCCCCGAGCCGATAGCAGTGTCGGTTTGGAGGCCGATGGCCGAGAGCCACAGGGTGGCGAGGGTCTCGGATGCGGCGACCACGTCGTGGGCGCTGCGGCCGGGGCCCTCGCCCTCGACGAACCAGCGCTGCGCGAACTCCTCGAGCATGGCGGTGAGGGCCGCGGCCGCGATCTCGGGGTCGATGTCCGGGCGGATGCCGGCCGTCTCGATGCCCTGGCGGACCCGGGCCTGGCGGCGGGCGCGCTCGCGCCGGCGGGTCTCCGCGATCTCGGGATCGATGGTGGCGGCGTCGTGCCAGACCTTGGCCAGCTCCAGGTGTTCCACGTGGTCGGACAGGTACCAGAAGATCTCGGCCCTGATCCGGTCGCCCAGGTTCTGGCTGCGCAGGCGGGGGAGCCGGCTCTCGACGTCGGACACCTGGCGGGTCAGGTCGACGAGGATGGCGCGGCGGCTGGCGAAGTACTCGTAGAACGTGCCGTGGCCCACGCCGGCGGCCCGCACGATGTCGGGGACGCTGGTGTTGTGGTAGCCGTTCTCCGCGAACAGCCGGGACGCGGCCTGCAGCAGGGCTCGGCGGGTCTGCTCACCCCGGCTCGTGAGCCGCTTCACTGCCATGGGCCGTGACTATACGGCTACTGTCGACAGTACTGTCGGCTCTGGGAGAGGAGGCCCGATGTCGAGCTGGAACTTCGCCGACCTCTGGGAGGTCTGCGCGGAGGTGCGGGGCGACGCCCCGGCCGCGGTCCACGGCGACCGGACCGTGAGCTGGGCGGAGTTCGACCGGCGGGCCGACGGGCTGGCCGCGGCCCTGCTCGACGCGGGTCTGGCGCAGCAGGACAAGGTGGCCCAGTACCTGTACAACGGCCCCGAGTACATGCAGGGCGTGTACGCCTGCTTCAAGGCCGGGATGGTCCCGGTCAACACCAACTACCGCTACGCCGACGACGAGCTGGTGTACCTGTGGGACAACGCCGACGCCGCGGCGGTCATGTTCCACGGGAGCTTCGTGCCCACGATCGAGCGGATCCGCACGCGGCTGCCCAAGGTCAAGCTGTGGCTCTGGTCCGACGACGGGACGAACGGCCGGCCCGACTGGGCGCTCGACCTCGACGAGGCGGCCCGGAGCCGGCCGCAGGGCGCGGGGCCGGTGCGGGGACCGTGGGGGCGCTCGGGGGCCGACCGCTGGTTCCTCTACACCGGCGGCACGACCGGGTGGCCCAAGGGCGTGATGTGGGAGCAGGACACGCTCGTGCGCCTGATGTCCGCCACCAGCCCGGTGCCGCTGGGCGACGACGCCACCATCGCCGACCACCGCGGCCACATCGAGGCCACGGCCGGGGCGGCGCCCGTGGTGCTGCCGGCGGCGCCGCTGATGCACGGCACCGGCCACATGATGTCGCTCGGCCAGCTCACGCTGGGCGGCTGCGTGACGACCATGCCCGGCCGCTCGCTCGACGCCGAGGCCATCTGGCAGGCGTGCGCCGACCAGGGCGTGACCGTGCTGGTCATCGTGGGCGACGCCTTCGCCCGCCCGCTGCTCGCCGCGCTCGACGCCAATCCCGGGCGGTGGGACCTGTCCCGGATCGCGGTCATGGTGTCGTCGGGGGTCATGTGGAGCCAGCCGGTCAAGGAGCGGCTGCTCGATCACCTGCCCCAGCTGCTCATCTTCGACTCGCTCGGCAGCTCCGAGGCCGTGGGCATGGCGTCCAGCTTCTCCTCCAGGGGGACCGTGACCGGGACCGCCCGGTTCTCCCTGGGGGCCGGCGCGGCGGTCATCACCGAGGACGGCCGGACGGTCGAGCCGGGCTCGGGCGAGATCGGCCGGGTCGGCGTCAGCGGCCTGCTGCCGGTCGGCTACTACAAGGACGAGGTCAAGACCGCGGCCACGTTCCAGGTGATCGACGGCGTGCGCTACTCGCTGCCGGGCGACTGGGCCACGGTCGAGGCCGACGGGACCGTGACCCTGCTCGGCCGGGGCTCGGTGTGCATCAACACCGGCGGCGAGAAGGTCTTCCCCGAGGAGGTCGAGGAGGTGCTCAAGACCGCGCCGGGCGTGGTCGACGCGGTGTGCGTGGCGGTGCCCGACGACCGGCTCGTCGAGGCCATCTGCGCCATCGTGGAGCCCCGGGTCGGGTCCACCGTCGACGACGCGGCGGTCATCGACCACGTCAAGGGGCAGCTGGCCCACTACAAGGCGCCGCGCCACGTGCTGGTCCGGGAGGCCATCGGCCGGGCCCCGAACGGCAAGGTCGACTACAAGGGCCTGACCGCCTGGGCGCGGGAGCAGGTGGCGTGACCTACTCGGAGCTGCGCTACGAGACCGCCGGCGACGTGGGGGTCATCACGCTCGACCGGCCCGACGCCCGCAACGCGCTGACCTACACGACCTACCGCGAGCTGGAGGATGCGGTCCGCACGACCGAGGCCCGCTGCCTGGTCGTCACCGGCGCCGACCCCGCGTTCTGCGCGGGCGACGACGTCAAGCTGCTGATGGCGCCGGCGGGGGAGCGGGCTGCGGCCGGTACCGCCGTCCCCGCGGCGCCTCAGCTCACCCCGGCGGCCGCCGCCCTGCTGGGCACGGATGTGCCCGTCGTGGCCGCCGTGAACGGCGCGGCGGTGGGCTGGGGCATGGAGCTGGCGCTCATGGCCGACATCCGGGTGGCGTCGGACCGGGCGCGCTTCGGCGAGCTGTTCGTCAAGCGCGGCCTGTGCTGCGACGTGGCCGGGCTGGGCCGGCTGGCCTCGCTGGTCGGGCGTGAGCGGGCGTCCGAGCTGCTGTTCACCGGCCGGATCATCGACGCCGAGGAAGCCGCGGCCATCGGGCTGGTGAGCCGGGTCGTGCCCCACGACGAGCTGCTCCCCACCGCGCTGGGGCTGGCGGATCAGATCGCGGCCAACCCGCCGCTGGCGGTGCAGCGGCTCAAGCAGGGCCTCCGCACCGCCCTCGACCCCGATTGGGACGCGCTCGGCCGCTGGGTCAGCACCAGCCTGGGCGAGCTGTTCCGCACCGAGGACCACCGGGAGGGCGTGGCCTCCTTCCTGGAGCGGCGCGAGCCGCGCTTCGTCGGCCGTTAGGCATCCGAGCGAAAGGGCACCCGTGGACTTCGAGATCCCCAAGGACCTGGCCGACTACCTCGTCGAGCTCGACGACTTCATCGAGCGCGAGATCAAGCCGCTGGAGGAGCAGGACGACAACATCCGCTTCTTCGACCACCGCCGCGAGCACGCCCGCACCGACTGGGACCGGGGCGGGCTGCCCCGGCACGAGTGGCGGGACCTGCTGCGCGAGGCCCGGCGCCGGGCCGACGCCGCCGGCCACTACCGCTACCCGTACCCCAAGGAGTACGGCGGCCAGGACGGCACCAACCTGGGCATGGCGATCATCCGCGAGCACCTGGCCCACAAGGGCCTGGGCCTGCACTGCGACCTGCAGAACGAGCACGCCATCGTGGGCAACAACGTGGGCCTGCTGCTCATGGCCATCTACGGGACCGACGAGCAGAAGGCGACGTGGATCGACGACCTGGCCGAGGCGCGCAAGGGCTTCGCCTTCGGGATCACCGAGCCCGAGCACGGCTCGGACGCCACCCACATGGAGACCACCGCGGTGCGCGACGGCGACGAGTGGGTCATCAACGGCGAGAAGATCTGGAACTCGGGCATGGACGCCGCCTCCCACGACCTGATCTTCGCCCGCACCAGCGGCGAGGCCGGCGACGGCGAGGGCATCACCGCCTTCCTGACGCCGACGGACAGCCCGGGCTTCGAGATCCTCGAGTTCCTGTGGACGTTCAACATGCCCACCGACCACGCCCACGTCCGGTTCACCGACGTGCGAGTGCCCCACGAGGCGATCTTCGGGGGCGAGGGCCGGGGCCTGCAGGTGGTGCAGCACTTCTTCAACGAGAACCGGATCCGCCAGGCGGCCTCCAGCCTCGGCGCGGCCCAGTTCTGCATCGACCGGGCCGTCGAGCACGCCAAGGTGCGCAAGCCCTTCGGCAAGCCGCTGGCCACCAACCAGGGCATCCAGTTCCCGCTGGTGGAGCTGCAGACCCAGGCCGAGATGCTGCGGGCGCTGATCCACAAGACGGCGTGGGGGATGGACGCCTACGGGCCGTTCTCCCAGTCGAAGCAGGTGTCGATGTGCAACTACATCGCCAACCGGCTGTGCTGCGACGCTGCGGACCGCGCCATGCAGGTCCACGGGGGCATGGGCTACTCGCGCCACACCCCCTTCGAGCACATCTACCGCCACCACCGCCGCTACCGCATCACCGAGGGCGCCGAGGAGATCCAGATGCGGCGGGTGGCGGGCTACATGTTCGGATTCATGTCCCAAGCCGAACCCAAGGGGGTCGCACGCACGTGATCAGCGACGACGAGCTGTCGACGAGGGCCCGCGCCCTGGCCGGGGCGGTGGAGCCGTTCGCCGGCCAGGTCTACTTCTCGCCCGAGTGCCACGACGCCTACCAGGCGCTCGGGTTCGGCCCCAGCCCCGGCGACTTCGGTGGCGTGGCGGGGCCCGACGGGTGCGCCTACTTCACCAGCCGCGGCTCGGTCATGGGCCAGGTGCCGGGCGAGGTCGTCGCCGCCGCCTTCGGGGTGTTCAACCCCGCGGTGGTGGTCCCGCTGGTGGCGGAGGGCTGGGGTCGCACCGACGCCGCGACCATCTGCGACGCCCGCACCGACGGCGCGGTGGGCCAGCTCCGGCGCATCCTGGGCGCGAAGCCGGACGGCGTGGACCGGGCCAACGAGCTGCTGGCGCGGGCCGTCGAGCCGCTGCGCCCCGAGGGCAAGCCGCTCTACGGCGGCCAGGCGTCGCTCGGCCTGCCGGGCGAGCCGCTGGCCGATGCCTGGCGGCGGGCCGACATGCTGCGCGAGTACCGGGGCGACGCCCACATCGCGGCCTGGACCACCGCCGGGCTCGACGCCACCGAGATCGGCCTGCTCACCGAGCTGTACTGGGGCCTGCCGCTGCGCACCTACATCCGCACGCGGGCCTGGTCCGAGGCCGACCTCGACGCGGCCGAGGCCCGGCTCGCCGAGCGGGGCCTGGTCGACGGGGGCGCGTTCACCGAGCGGGGCCGGGCCGACCGTGAGGCGATCGAGCAGGCCACGGACCGGCAGTGCCGGCCGTTCATCGAGGCGCTGGGCGACGACCTGGACGAGCTGCTCGGCATCCTGCTGCCGTGGGGCCAGGCGATCCGGGACGCGCACGGCTACCCGGCCTCCGGCCCGCACGACCTGGCGCGCGTGGGCACCGGAGGGGAGGTCACGACATGACCATCGCCACGCCGCAGGGCTCGGGGACGAGCCCGTTCGACACCAGCGTGGCGCCCATCACCGCGACGGACGACGAGATCCGGGCGCATCTGGCCGAGGCCGAGGTCCCGCCGCTGCTGCCCGCCATCGCCTACGCCACCGGCGACCTGTCCCTGCTGCGTGACGACCTGCGGCCCGATCCGCTGCTCGTGGCCATGCCCCAGGGCGGCCTGGGCGAGGACCAGCTGGCCGAGGCGCGGGAGCTGGCCGCGCAGGCGCTGATCCGCTTCCGGGACGGGGGCTCGGTGGCCGCCGCCCCGCCGCCGGACGACGTGCTCCTGCGGATCATGGAGCACGCGGTCGGCGCGCCCGAGATGGGCGAGTACCTGCCCCTGCTGGAGGAGGAGCTGGCCTACCGGGGCGAGGACCGGCGCGCCCCGGACTGGCACAAGGACGAGGTGGCGCCCGGCGTCGACTTCAAGGTGGCGGTCATCGGCGCCGGCATGTCCGGCCTGCTCGCGGCGCACCGGCTGTCCCAGGCCGGCGTGGAGTTCGTGATCCTGGAGAAGGACGACGACGTCGGCGGCACCTGGTACGAGAACACCTATCCGGGGTGCCGGGTCGACAACCCCAACCACAACTACAGCTACGCCTTCGCCCAGCGCCACGACTGGCCGCTGCACTTCTCCACCCAGGACGTGCTGCTCGACTACCTGCGGCACTGCGCCGACGCCTTCGGGCTGCGGCCGAACATCCGCTTCGGGACCGAGGTCGTCTCGGCCACCTGGTCCGAGGCCGAGGGCCTCTGGACGCTGAAGGTCCGGCCGGCCGGCGGCGGGGGCGAGGAGACGCTGACCGCCAACGCCGTCGTGAGCGCGGTGGGCCAGCTGAACCGGCCGCGCTACCCGACCGAGATCGACGGCTACGGGTCGTTCGCGGGCCCGGTGTTCCACTCCGCCCGCTGGGACCACGGCGTCGACCTCGCGGGCAAGCGGGTGGCCGTCATCGGGACCGGCGCCAGCGCGGTGCAGTTCATCCCCGAGATCGCGCCCGTGGTGGGCGACCTGCTGGTGTTCCAGCGCACGCCACCGTGGCTGGCGCCCACGCCCGACTACCACGACGCGGTGGAGCCGGGGCAGCGCTGGCTCTACCGCCACGTGCCCTCCTACAGCGAGTTCAACCGGTTCTGGATCTTCTGGCGCATGGGCGACGGCGCGCTGGAGGCGGTGCGGGTCGACGAGGCGTACGAGCCCAAGGGCCTGGCGGTGAGCGCGGCCAACGACCTGGGCCGGATGATGTTCACCGCCTACATGGAGGCCGAGTTCGCCGACCGCCCCGACCTGCTGCAGGCCGTCCTGCCCAGCTACCCGGTCGGCGCCAAGCGGATCCTGCGCGACAACGGGATCTGGCCGGCCACGCTCAAGCGCGACAACGTCCGGCTGCTCACCGGCGGCATCGAGCGGATCACCCCGAGCGGGATCGTGACGGCCGACGGGGAGGAGCACGAGGTCGACGTGCTCATCTACGGCACCGGCTTCACGGCGTCGGAGTTCCTCACGCCCATGCAGGTGTTCGGGCGCGACGGCGTGGAGCTGCACGAGCAGTGGGCCGGCGACGCCCGGGCCTACCTCGGCGTCACCGTGCCCGGGTTCCCCAACCTTTTCTGCCTCTACGGCCCCAACACCAACATCGTGGTGAACGGCAGCATCGTGTACTTCTCCGAGTGCGGGGTGCGGTACATCCTCGGCTGCCTCGGCCTGCTGCTGCGCAACCAGAAGCAGCGCCTCGACGTGCGCAAGGACGTGCACGACGAGTTCAACGAGCAGGTCGACGCCCAGAACCTGGCCATGGCGTGGGGCTGGTCCGACGTCAACACCTGGTACAAGAACGCCAAGGGCCGGATCACTCAGAACTGGCCGTTCACCCTGCTCGAGTACTGGCAGCGGACCCGGGAGCCGAACCCGGAGGACTTCGAGCTGACCTGAGCCCCACAGCGCGGGCCGAGGCCGCGTAACATCCCAGCGTGATCGGCGGCATCCCGGCGTAGCGATGCGCGCACGGCTCTCCCACATCGTCCTGGCCGTCGTCCGCTCGTGCCGGCTGGTGGTGCTGACCGCCCTGGTGACGCCCGCGCTGCTGCTCCGCGGCCTGTTCGGGCCCCTGTTCGGGCCCCGGGTGCTGCGGTGGTACTTCGAGGCGTGCGGGGGCGGGTACGTCAAGGTCGGCCAGCTGCTGGCCACCCGCTACGACCTCCTGCGGGTCGAGTACACCGACGAGCTGGGCAAGCTGCTCGACTCGCTGCGGCCGGTCCCGACCGAGCGGATCACCGCCGAGATCGAGCGGGCGCTGGGCCGGACCGTCGCGGAGGCGTACGCGTCGTTCGACCCCCGGCCCCTGGCCACGGCCTCGCTGGCCCAGGTCCACGGCGCGGTGCTGCCCGGCGGGGCCGAGGTCGTGGTCAAGGTGCTCAAGCCCCGGATCGGCGAGCAGGTCCGCGTCGACGTGGTGTTCCTGCGGCTCACCGCCCGGGCGCTCGACCTGCTGCGGGTGCTCCGGGGCCTGGACGTGAGCACGCTCATCGACGAGCTGTGCCGGACCGCGGTCGACGAGCTCGACCTGGGCCGCGAGGCGATGTACACGGCGTACGTCCACGAGCAGATGGCCGCCGACCCCATCGCCCACTACGCGCCGCGGGTGTACCGCGAGCTGTCCACCCGCACGGTGCTCACGCTGGAGCGGATCCGCGGCGTCACCGTGCGGGAGATGCTGGCCGCCGCCATCAGCGGCAACGCCGGGGCGCTCGCCGGCTGGGAGGCCCGCGGCATCACCCCCCGGCGCACGGCGATCATCCTCCTGCGGTCGGTGCTGGAGCAGACGATGCGCCTCCGGCTGTTCAACGCCGATCCCCACCCCTCCAACCTGATCGTCAGCGACGGTGGCGTCCTCAACTGGGTCGACTTCGGCTCGGTGGGCTGGATCGACGAGCGCCAGTGGGAACAGCAGATGCGGTTGCGGGACGCGATCGCCCACGAGCAGATCCACGGCGCCTACCTGGCCCTGCTGGACGGCATGGAGCCCCTGCCCTACGGGAACCTGTCCCGCTTCGAGCAGGAGATGAAGCGCATCCTCAGCGACTTCCTGATCGCCTCGCGCGACCCCAGCGCGCCGCTCAGCCAGAAGAGCACGGGCGCGTTCCTGCTCAAGACGCTGGCGACGCTGCGCCGCAACCGGCTGCCGATGACGTCGAGCACGGTGCAGCTGTACCGGACGATCCTGGTGTCCGACATCGTGATGCTGGGCCTGTACCCCGAGATCGACTGGCGGGGGCACCTGCGCCGGTTCCTCCGCGACCTGTCGACCGACCTCCTCGAGCGCGCGGTCGTGGAGCCGGCCACGTCGCCCTACGCGTGGTACCGCGTGGCGCAGGCGCCGATGGCGGTGGCCGAGACGGTCGAGTGGATCACGCGCCGGCTGCCCGACATCGGCCGCCAGACGCTGCGCACCCTGTCCATGGGCGAGCGCCTGATCCCCTACACGCTGCGGTTGCTGCGCCGCCTGTCCGTGGCCGCGGTCGTGGGCGCCATCGGGCTGTGGGCCATCAAGCCCGAGCTCTCCGGCGAGGGGTCGTTCAGCCGGTTCCTGCTCCGGATCGAGGACAACCCCTGGCCCGTGATCCTGATCGGCGGCTTCGCGGCCCTCGTGACCGGGAACCTGATCCGGAACATGGAGGGCGAGGAGGGCTGAGGGCTACCCCTTGGCGGACGCGGACTTGACCGTCGCCTCCGCCGCCTTGAGCCGCTGCGCGACCAGGTCGGCGAGGCGCTCGTAGTCGAGCTCGGCGACCGGCTCGACGCTGCCGTTCGCGGCCGCCCGCTGGCGCACGGCGTACCCGTCGGACATCTGGCGGACCATGTTCGCCATCTCGTCCAGCAGCCGGGCGTTGGCCCGGATGACCCCGGCCACGGACCGCCCCATCAGGTCGGGGATCCGGTCGGTGCCCTTGAGCTCGTGGGAGAACGCCTCGGACGCCTCGGTGAAGCCGTCCACGACTCCTCGGGTGAAGAGCGTCGACACGTCGTCGGCAGAGCTTCCCAGCTCCTCGTCGGTCCCTGTGCTGGTCGACATGGCATCTTCCTTCCGCCTGTGGGTGACCCAGCATCGACCGCTCGCTGCCTGGCGCCAACGACGGCAGAGCCTCGGACAACGGAAAGGCTACCCCCGCCCCGCCCGCGCCGTCACCGCGTGATTCCGCCGGGCGACCCCTGGGCCCGGGCCGCCTCGACCTCGGCCAGCAGGTCGCTCTTGCGTTGCGCCGGGAGGAACGAGGCCGCGATGCCGTTGGCGACCAGGCCGGCCACGCCGTCGACGTCGAAGCCGCAGACGGCGGCCACCGCCCGGTACTCGTCGGTCAGCGTGGTGGCGAACATGTGGGGATCGTCGCTGTTCACGGTGACGGTCACGCCCGCGTCGATCAGCGCTCCCACCGGGTGCTCGGCCAGGGACGGGACGACCCGGGTGCACACGTTGGAGGTCGGGCACACCTCCAGCGGGATGGCGGCCTCGGCCAGGTGGGCGACCAGCGCCGGGTCCTCGACGGCCCGGATCCCGTGGCCGATGCGGGCCGGCTGCAGGTGCCGGAGGGCCGCCCACACGCTGTCGGGGCCCTCGCCCTCGCCCGCGTGAGGAACGCCCGGCAGCCCGGCCGCCCGCGCCGCGGCGAAGGCGGCCTCGAACGCCGCGCGGTCGATGCCGGCCTCGGCCCCCGCCAGCCCGAAGGCCACCAGGCCGTCGGGCGGGTCGTCGAGCGCGTCGCGCAGCGTGACGCGGGCCGCCTCCTCGCCGAACTGCCCGGGGATGTCGTAGATCCAGGCCAGGTCGACGCCCCGGGCAGCGGCCCGGGCGCGGCCCTCGGCCAGCCCGGCGACCAGCTCGCCGTGGGTCAGCCCCA
>DATBGF010000695.1:0-4735 GCA_036558145.1 Acidimicrobiales bacterium | reverse complement strand
TGGCCTTGCAGAAGTCGGTCTTGGCGGTGTCGCCGGTGCAGACCTCCTCCAGCGTGCGGAAGTTGTCGGCGATGACCGTGTCCGTGATGTTGTCGACGGTGACCCCGATCGGCACGAGGGCGACGTACGGGATGGCGCCGTCGGTGTCGGCCGCCTCGGCCGGCTTGCCCGACTCGGTGTCGATCCCGATGATCGAGGCCGAGGCGCCCCCGGAGGGCAGGTCGGACTTGTACGACGTCGCCGCGTCGAGCGGATCGTCACCGTCCCGCAGGGCGAGGGCGACGGCCGCGGCGACTCCGGCCTCGTCCTGGATCGGCTTGTAGACGCTGACCGTCTGCTTGCCGAGCAGCACGTTCTGGATCCCGGCGGCGGTGGCGTCCTGCCCGCTGAGCGGGACGGGCGGCAGGCCGGCGGCCTCCATGGCGTTGATGACCGAGTTGGCCAGGCCGTCGTTGGCGGCGAACACGCCGTCCACGTCGTTGTTGGCGTCGACCAGGATCTGCTCCATCAGGGTCTGGGCTTCCTGGTTGTCCCACCCGGGGACGAACTGGTCGGCCACGACCGTCCAGTCGCCGGAGTCGACGCGCTTGTCGACGGTCTCCTCGTAGCCCTGCTTGAACAGGAACGAGTTGTTGTCCTCTTCGCCGCCGTTGAGCATCACGACCCGGGCCGGGCTCAGGTTGAGGGCGTCGATCGCGGGCTCGACGGCCTTGGCCATCTCTGCGCCCACCTGGACGTTGTCGAAGCTGACGTAGGCGTCGCCGCCGGATCCACCGGTGTTGAAGCGGTCGTACTCGACCACCTTGACGCCGGCGTCCTTGGCCTGGTCGATGATCGTGGCGCCCGAGCCGGTGTCGAGGCTGGTCAGCACGATGACGCTGGCGCCGTCGGCGATGGCCTGCTCGGCCTGGGACTGCTGGGTGGAGGCGTCGCCCTCGGCGTTGACGATGTGGTAGTCGTCGTTCTCCTTCAGGCCCGCCTCTTCGAAGGCGTCACCGAAGAACTTCCGGTCGTCCTTCTCCCAACGGTCGGACGAGGCCGTGTCGGGCAGGAGCACCCAGATGCTGCCCCCCTCGTTGTCCCCGCTCGCCTGGCTGCCACCGTTGTCGTCATCGTCGCCGCCGCAACCCGCAGCGATCAGGCCGAAGATGGCCATGATGGCGAGAACGCGCCACATGCGCTTGCTGTCGTACATATGTATGTTCCCCCTCCCGGATACCTGTTCCCGCGGAAGCTACGACGGGATCCGTGAACAGGTCGCGAACGTTGGTTCACGTTCGCGAATGAAACGTTAAAGCTCCGGGACGACGAAGCGATAGCCCGAGCGCGGTTCGGTCACGAACAGGGTCGGACCGCCCGGGTCCTCCAGCTTGGAGCGGAGGCGGGCCATGTAGACCCGGGTGTACTCGGTCTGGGTCTCGTAGCCGTGGCCCCAGACCCGGCGCAGCAGCTGGGCGTGGGTGAGCAGCACGCCGGGGTTGGTGACGAACTCACGCAGCAGGGCGAACTCGGTGGGCGTGAGGTGGACGAGCTCGCCGGCCTTGGTGACCTTGCGGGCGGCCAGGTCGATCTCGACGTCCCCGGCCCGCACCACCTCGGGCGCCGCCGCCTCCCCGGGGCCCGGGCGGCTGCGGCGGAGGGTGGCGTTGATGCGGGCCAGCAGCTCCTCGATCCCGAACGGCTTGGTCATGTAGTCGTCGGCGCCGAGGTTGAGCGCCCGCACCTTGTCGGTCTCGGCCCGGCGGGCCGACAGCACGATGATCCCGACCGGGGAGCGCTGCCGCAGCTCACGGCACAGCTCGAACCCGTCCACCCCGGGGAGCATCAGGTCGAGCAGCACCGCGTCGGGGTTGTGGGCCTCGACCATGGCCACCGCGTCGATCCCGTCCTTGGACACGACCACGTCGTGGGCCCGGGCGATGAGGTTGGTCCGGACCAGGTCGACGATGTTCTGGTCGTCCTCGACCAGGAGCACGGTGGTCCGGTCCGACACACCTCGATCAGACGACATCGGGCTCCTTGCCGGCGTCCACCAGGGTCCAGGCCGCGTCCGGTGGTGCGTCGGGGGCGTCGACCGGCTCGCAGGGCAGCGTCACCACGAACCGGGCGCCGCGCCGGGCCGGGGCCGCCACCAGCGTGCCGCCGTGGGCCACGACGATGCCGCGGGCGATGGACAGGCCCAGGCCCGCGCCGGCCACGTCGGCGGCGGCGCGCACCCGCGGCTCGAAGATGCGGTCGGCCAGCGCGGCAGGGATGCCGGGGCCGTGGTCGGCCACCTCGACCTCGACGGTGCCGGGCGTGCGGCCCCGGCGCAGCCGCACGTCCACGCCGTGGCGGGACGCCCCGTGGGCGACCGCGTTCTCCAGCAGGTTGACGAACACCTGCTCCAGGCGGTCGTGGTCGGCCCACACCGGCTCCAGCTCGCCCGCGGTGCGGACCCGGATGCCGACGCCGTCGCTCACCAGCCCGCGGGCGGCCTCCACGACGAGGGCCAGGTCGCACCAGTGGCGCTGCAGGCGCAGCACGCCGGACTCGATGGCCGAGGAGTCGAGCAGGTCGCCCACCAGCCGCTCCAGCCGCGCCCCCTCGGTCGCGATGGAGCGCAGGAACCGGTCGGTCGACGCCGCGTCCCAGGTCAGGTCGGGCTGGAGCAGCGTCGAGGCGAAGCCCTGGATGGCGGTGAGCGGGGTGCGCAGCTCGTGGCTGAGCGAGGACAGCAGCTCGCGCTGGATGGCCTGGGAGCGGCGCAGCGCGGCGGCCTCCCGGCGGGCGTGCTCCAGCGCCTCGCCCTCCATGGCCAGGGCCAGGGAGCGGGTGGCGTCGTCGAGCAGCTCCAGCGTGTCGCCTGGCGCCCCGCCGGCGGGCAGGTGGGCCACCAGCACGGCCCGGCCCTCGGGGTGGCGCAGCGCCACCGCGGCCACGTCGGGCTCGACGTAGCGCGCCCCGCGCGGGGCCCGGTCCGCCAGCACCACCCGGGCCGCGGCCCGGAACCGGGACTCCAGGCCGTCGTGGTCGCCGTCGGGCACCTGGGGGACGAGCTGGACCAGGTCGCCGTCCTGCTCGATGAGCACGCCCACGGCCGCGGCCCCCAGCGCCCGGCGCAGCGCGCCCGAGGAGGCGGCCAGGCCGCCCACGACCCGGTCGGGGCCGGCCAGGGTCTCGAGCATGTTGCGCAGCGACTCCAGGATCCGGTTGCGCCGGGAGACCTCGGACAGGAGGCGCTCCCGCTCGATGGCCGACGCCACGTAGCCGAGGTAGAGGCGGGCCAGCTCCAGCTGCGCCGGCTCGGGCCCGCCCACCGAGGTGGCGAAGCCGGACACCGTGCCCAGCACGCCGTGGGTGCCGGCGATGGGCGCGGCCCACTCGCTGCGGATGCCGGACGCGGCCGCGGCGCGGCGGTAGCGCTCGGGCGCGGGGTGGCGGGACAGGTCCTCGACCACGACCGCCTCGGCCCGGGCCCCGGCCAGGCCCGCGCACCCGCCCGCCCCGCCCAGCTCCAGCCGCTCGTTCACCGCCAGCAGCGGCGCGGGCAGGCCGACCGCCGCGGTGCGGCGCAGCACGGCGCCGCCCGACTCCAGCGGCTCCAGCAGGTGGACGCAGAGCATCTCCTGGTCGAGGGCGGCGGCCATGGCCGACACGATCAGCGGCAGCGACGCCGCCGGCTCGACGTCGGAGAGCTGGTCCACGAGGCTGCGCAGGCGCTGGAGCTGGCGCCGGGCCATCGAGTCCATCTCGATGCCCGACATGAGCGCCACGATGTCGTCGCGGTGCACCTCCGACGGCGAGACGTCGGCCACGATCCGGCCGTCCCGGAGCACCGCCACCCGGTCGGCCAGCGCGAACACCTGGTCGAGGTCGTGGGTCACCACCAGGATGCCGGCGCCCCGGTCCCGGCACTGCCGGATCACCTCCTGGACCCGGCGGGTCTCGGTCACGCCGAGCGAGGCCGTGGGCTCGTCCAGCAGCAGCAGCTGCGGATCGCTCCACAGCGCCCGGGCCAGGGCGACCTGCTGGCGCTGGCCGCGGGACAGGCCCCGCACCGGACGGTCCAACGGCAGGTTCTCCGCCCCCACCCGGCGCAGCACGGCCGCGGTGCCCTCCCGCATCTGGCTCTCGGCGATCATCCAGCGGCCCCGCTCCCGGCCGAGGTAGACGTTGGCGACCACGTCGAGGTCGTCGAGGAGGCCGTGGTCCTGCCACAGCACCTCGAGGCCGGCCCGGCGCACCTGCTCGGGGGTGGAGGGGAGCGGCGCACCGTCGAGGCGGATCTCGCCCTCCTCGGGCTCGAGGATGCGGGCCAGGCAGGCGACGAGGGTCGACTTGCCCGCGCCGTTCTCGCCCACGATGGCCACGACCTCGCCCGCGCCGATGCGCAGGCTCACGTCGCGCAGGACGGTGAGCCGGCCGAAGCGCTTGGTCAAGCGCCGGGCGTCCAGGCGCGGCATGCCGTTAGTTTGGCCTGGCAGACGGCGGCAGGAGCGAGAGGAGCGGAATGGCGCTCGTCATCGGGGTCGACAGCTCGACCCAGTCGACCAAGCTGGAGGCCCGCGACGCCGATACCGGTGCGCTCGTCGCCACGGCCCGGGCGCCGCACCCGCCGACCTCTCCGCCGCGCAGCGAGCAGGACCCGGCGGCGTGGTGGGAGGCGTTCGGCCGCGCTGCGGCCGAGCTGGGCGCCGGTCCCGCCGAGGCCCTCGCGGTGGCGGGCCAGCAGCACGGGATGGTCGTGCTCGAC
>DATBGF010000694.1:0-2854 GCA_036558145.1 Acidimicrobiales bacterium | reverse complement strand
CCACCGCGGGATCGCCCGGCACGGCGGAGTCGCTCACCGGCAGCTCGACCTCCGCGCCCGAGTCCGGCCCAAGACCGCGGCCCACCGCGGGATCGACCGGCGCGGCGGAGTCGCTCACCGCCAGGTCCACCCCGACGCCCGGGCGCGGCCCAAGACAGCGGCCCACCGCGGGATCGCCCGGCACGGCGGAGTCGCTCACCGGCAGCTCGACCTCGGCGCCCGGGCGCGGCCCAAGACCGCGGCCCACCCCGGGATCGCCCGCCACGGCGGAGTCGCTCACCGGCAGCTCGACCTCGGCGCGCTGGCCCGGCTCACGACCGAAAGCCACTGCGGGAGCGACCGGCACGGCCTTGTCGCTCACCGCAGATCCACCTCGGCGCCCGAGCCCGGGCCCGGCCCGGGACCGGATGCGGCGGCCGAGTCGGTGACGTCGGGCAGCCGGCTCGTCACGGCTCGCCACACGGCGGCGGCGACCTCTGCCTGGGATGCGGTGCCGTCGACCAGCACCCAGCGGTCGGCCTCGGTGGCCGCCAGCGCCCGGTAGCCCCGGGCCACCCGGTCGTGGAAGTCCGCGCCCGCGGCCTCCATCCGGTCCGGGCTGTTGCCCAGGCGGGCCATCGCCACCTCGGGCGGCACGTCGAGCAGCACGACCAGGTCCGGCCACAGGCCGTCGGCCGCCCACGCGGACAGGCGCCGCAGCTCCGTGACCGGCAGGCCCCGGCCGTAGCCCTGGTAGGCGAGGCTCGATCCGATGTATCGGTCCGACACCACGTGGCGGCCATCGGCCAGGGCCGGCCGCACGACCTCGGCCACGTGCTGGGCCCGGTCGGCCGCCATGAGCAGCGCTTCGGCCCGATCGTCGAGCTGGGCGGTGCGGGCATCGAGCAGCAGCGAACGCAGGGCGCTGCCGACCGCCGTCCCGCCCGGCTCCCGCGTGTGGAGGGCGCCGATGCGAGCGGCCAGGCGCGCCGATTGGGTCGACTTGCCGCTGGCCTCGCCCCCCTCGAAGACGATGAACCGGGCCACGCCGCTACGACGCGGACTTCTTGGCCGCGGCCTTCTTCGCCGGCGCCTTCTTGGCCGCGGTCTTCTTCGCCGCCGACTTCTTGGCGGTCGCCTTCTTCGCGGCACCCGCCTTCTTGGCCGTCGACTTCCTGGCCGCCGCCTTCTTCGCCGGCGCCCGCTTGCGGCCCCGGGTCGACGGTCCGGCATCCCGCCGGGCCTGCAGCAGCTCCGCGGCCCGCTCCAGGGTCAGGCCCTCGACCGTGTCGCCGTCCCGCTCCCGGAGCGAGGCGTTGGTCTCGCCGTCGGTGGCGTAGGGCCCGTAGCGGCCGTCCTTGAGCACGATCGGCTTGCCGCTCACCGGATCGGGGCCGAGCTCCCGCAGCGGAGCGGCCGCCGTCCGGCCCCGGCGGTTCTTGGGCTGGGCGAACTGCGCCAGGGCCTCCTCGAGGGAGACCGTGAGCATGTCCTCCTCCCGGGCCAGGTTGCGGGTGTCGTCGCCCCGCTTCAGGAAGGGTCCGTACGGGCCGTTCCGGGCGATGATCTCCTCACCGGTGGCCGGATCGACGCCCACCGTCCGGGGCAGGGTCAGCAGCTGCAACGCCACGTCGAGGGGGAGCGTGGCGGCATCCATGCTCTTGAACACGGAGGCCGTCTTGGGCTTTTCGCCGTCCGGCAGCGTCTCGGCGTCGCCCAGCTGGACATACGGTCCGTGCCGTCCGCTCTTGACGAACACCGGGAGGCCCGATGCGGGATCGGTCCCGAGCGGCTCGTCGCCCTTCGGCGCGGCCAGCAGCTCCAGCGCCCGGACCAGGCTCAGCTCGTCGGGCGGCAGGTCCTCGGGCACCGACACGGTGTCCTCGCCCCGCTTGAGGTAGGGCCCGAAGCGGCCGTTGCGCACCATGACCACCTCGCCGTCCTGGTCCTTGCCCAGGGGGACGGCGTTCACCACCGCCGGATCAGCGTTGGCCATGGCGTGCTCGATCAGGGTGGTGAGGCCCTCGCTGCCGTTGCCGAACCAGAAGGAGTGGAGGAACGGCACCCGCTCCCGAGATCCCGTGGCGATCTCGTCGAGCTGGTTCTCCATGCGGGCCGTGAAGGTGTAGTCGACCTCCGCGGAGAAGTGGCCCTCCAGCAGCTGGACCACGGCGAAGGCCGACCACGACGGCACCAGCGCCTGGCCTTTCTTCCACACGTAGCCGCGCTCCTGGATCGTCCCCATGATCGACGCCCACGTGGACGGACGGCCGATGCCCAGCTCCTCGAGCCGCTTGACCAGCGACGCCTCCGTGAAGCGGGCGGGGGGCTGCGTGGTGTGGCCCACCGGCTCGACCGCGGGATCGGGCAGCACCTGGCCCACGACCAGGTCGGGCAGCAGGCGCTCGCGGTCGTCGAGGTCGGCCTCGGGGTCGTCCGAGCCCTCGACGTAGACCCGCAGGTAGCCGGGGAACGTGATGGTCCGGCCCGACGCCGCCCACTCGGTGGTGGTGGGACCGTCCGCCCGGGCCTCGGCCAGCGGAGCGTCGATCCGCACCGACACGGTCTTGCCCAGCGCGTCGGCCATCTGCGACGCCAGGGTCCGCTTCCAGATCAGGTCGTAGAGGCGGCGCTGATCGTTGCTGCGCAGCTCGGCCTGGAGCTGGCCGGGGGTGCGCCAGCGGTCGCCCGCGGGCCGGATGGCCTCGTGCGCCTCCTGGGCGTTCTTGACGGTGCTGCGATAGGCGCGGGGGGACTCGGGCAGGAACTTGTCGCCGTAGAGCTCCCGCACCTGGGACCGGGCCGCCGCCAGCGCCTCACTCGAGAGCGTGACCGAGTCCGTCCGCATGTAGGTGATGTAGCCGCCCTCGTAGAG
>DATBGF010000693.1:0-4916 GCA_036558145.1 Acidimicrobiales bacterium | reverse complement strand
CGGCGCGCTGGCCGCGCCGTCGCAGCTCCCGGGATGGAGCCGGGCCCACGTCGTGGGCCACCTGGCCCGCAACGCCGACGCCCTGCAGAACCTGGTCACATGGGCCCGCACCGGCATCGAGACGCCCATGTACCCCTCGGTCGAGGCGCGGGCCGGCGGCATCGAGGACGCGGCGGCCCAGGACGGCGACACGCTGCGCTCGGACGTCGTGGCCGCCTCCGAGCGCCTCATGGCCGCCCTCGACGCGCTGGCCGACGAGACGTGGGACGCGCCCATCCGCACGGCCCGGGGCCGGCCCATCACCGCGGAGGAGATCCCGTGGATGCGGGTGCGGGAGAACTGGGTCCACGCGGTCGACCTCGGCACCGGGGCGACGTTCGCCGACATGCCCGCGGGCGCGGTCGACCGCCTGGTGGACGAGGTCGCCGGCGGGCTCGCGGGCCGGGAGGACTGCCCCGCGGTCACGCTCACGGCCAGTGACCGGGACCCGGACCGCCGCTGGACCATCGGCCCGGAGGGTGGCGAGGCGACCGAGGTGTCCGGGCCCGCAGCCGGCCTGCTGGCCTGGCTGATCGGCCGGGACCCGGGGGACTACCCGCCCGTGCCCGCCTGGCTGTAGGCGGTGCGGGCCCCAGGTATCGGCGCACCGCTGGCGGCCGGTAGGACCGACCCGGGGCCCGCACGCCAGTGACTTACACAGTACAGATTCGCGTCCGGAAGGCACCCCATCGTCACAGGTCTGGCACGTGTCACCCGGTGCCAGGCGCGATCTGCCCGGCCGTCCCTACGATCGGTGATCAATCCACCACGTCACGGCGGCCGGGCCAGCAGCCGCTCGGCGTTGCCCCCGGCCACGGCGTCGCGCTCCTCGGGGGTGAGGCCGGGCACCGCGTCGAGCAGGCCGAGAGGGTCGTCGAGGCCCATGTCGAAGGGATGGTCGGTGCCCAGCACGACCTGGCCGGCGCCCACGCGGTCGATGAGGTGCCGCAGCCTGACCGGGTCGTGGACCACGGTGTCGAACCACAGGTCGCGCAGGTACTCGCTGGGCGGCCGGGCGGAGGTGCGGCTGTCCTCCCGCACGCGGTGGGCGTGGTCTGAGCGTCCCGGGTAGTACGGCAGGTAGCCGCCCCCGTGGGCGGCGCAGATGCGCAGGCCGGGGTGGCGGTCGAGCACGCCGCCGAAGATCAGGTGGGACAGGGCGACCGTGGTCTCGGTCGGGTTGCCGACGACGTTGTACAGGTACGACCGGTCCAGCCGCTCGCCCAGCGTGCAGCCCCACGGGTGGAGGAACAGCACCGCGCCCAGCTCCTCGGCGGCGGCCCACACCGGCGTCAGGCGCTCGTCGGACAGGTCGGTGCCCTCGACGTTGGTGGAGATCATCGCCCCGCGCAGGCCCAGGTCCTGCACCCCGGCCCTCAACTGCTCCGCCGCGAGGTCCGGGTGCTGCAGCGCGATCATGCCCAGCCCCACGAGCCGGTCCGGCGCCGCGGCCACCTGCGCGGCGACCCCCTCGTTGAGAGCGCGGCACACCTCGGCCGCGAGCCCCGGCTCGGCCCAGTAGTGGTACTCGGTCGGTGCCGGGCTGACCGCCTGCACGTCGATGCCCATGCGGTCCATGGCCGCCAGCCGGGCCGCGGGGTCGATCAGGAGCGGGCCCCACTCCCGGGCCAGCCGGGCGTTGAGCGCCGCCGAAGCCGGCCCCAGGCCCGCGGCCTGGCGGGCCGCGTCGGCCGCCCGGCCCTCCTGTCCCTCCACCAGCGCCCACACCGCGGGCACGACGCAATGGGCGTGGATGTCATGGGTCCGGACCACCGGACCGGGAGGCTAGGCGTCGAGGCCGAAGGCGGCGTGCAGGCTCTGCACCGCCGTCTCGATCTGGCCCTCCCGGACCACGCACGACGTGCGGATGGCGGAGGTCGAGATCATCTCGATGTTGACGCCCTCGCGGGCCAGGACCTCGAACATCGTGGCGGCGACGCCCGGGTTCGACTTCATGCCGGCGCCGATGATGCTGACCCGGGCGATGTCCCGGTCGGACGACACGCCGGTGGCGCCGATCTCGCCCGCCAGGCGCCGGCAGACGTCGGTGCCCGCGTCCAGGTCGTTGCGCGGCACGGTGAAGGAGATGTCGGTCACGCCGTGGTCGCTCACGTTCTGGACGATCATGTCGACGTTCACGTCGACGTCGGCCAGCTCGCGGAACAGCCGGGCGGCGATGCCCGGGTGGTCCGGCACGCCCGTCACCGTCACCTTGGCCTCGCTCACGTCGTGGGTGACGGCGGAGACGATCGCCTGCTCCATGGATTCCTCCTCGACTACCCAGGTGCCCGGCTCCCACGTGAAGGCCGAGCGGACGTGCAGCGTGACGCCCCAGCGCCGGGCGTACTCGACCGAGCGCATGGCCGGCTTGGGGCAGCCGGTGGCGGTCATCTCCAGCAGCTCGTCGAACGAGATCGCGCCCAGCCGCCGGGCCGCGGGCACCAGGCGGGGGTCGGCCGTGAACACGCCGGGCACGTCGGTGTAGAGCTCGCAGGCGTCGCCGTCCAGGGCGTGGCACAGCGCCACCGCCGTCGTGTCGGAGCCGCCCCGGCCCAGGAACGTCACGTCGTGGTCGGTGGACACGCCCTGGGCCCCGCCGACCACCGGCACCCGGCCGGCGTCGAGCGCCTTGCGCAACCGGTCCGGCCGCAGCTCGACGATCTTGGCGTTGCTGTGGTTGGTGTCGGTGACGAACCCGGCCTGGCTGCCGGTGAAGCTGTCGGCGGGCACCCCGAGGGAGTGCAGGGCCATGCACAGCAGAGCCATGGCCTTGCGCTCTCCCGCGGTGATGAGCATGTCCATCTCCCGACCGGGGCGCACGTCGGACACGTCCCCGGCCAGGCGGATCAGCTCGTCCGTCTCCTTGCCCATGGCGCTCACCACCACCACGACCTCGTGGCCGTGGCGGACGGTGCGCGCCACATGATCCGCGACCTCGCGGATGCGCTCGGGATCGGCAACGGACGTCCCGCCGAACTTCTGTACGACCAGGGGCACGATCAGCAACGCTACCGGCGCCCGGGCGCGACGGACGAACCCCTTCCCGTGGGGAGAGTCAGCCCGCTGAGCGCCCGCCAGGTGCGCCGTGTTGCGACGCTAGGACAGGGTCGACGGGCTCTCGACGAGAGCACCCCAGGCTTCGAGCCTGGTGACCGCATCCGCTATGTCGGTTTGCAGCAACGCACAGATCGCCCGCAGATCGTCGCGACGGATCGTCAACACGCGGCCGTTGTAATCACCGCGCTCGACGATGATCGACCGGACGAACCGTTGCACGGGTGCTGCCTCCGGCACCCGGTTGAGAGCCTCCAGATCCAGCACGAGCTTCGGCGGGCCCTCGTGCGTCGAGGTCTGCTCACCGAGCAGCACCGACACGGGCACGTCGTAGAACTCGGCCAGCTCGTGGAGGCGAGGCAAGCTGAGGGTGCGGAAACCGCGTTCGTAGGCACCGATGGCCGACGCGCTCCACCGACCCGTCGACTGTCGCTCGACATCGTCGAGCGACATGCGCCGGGCCTTGCGCAGAGAGCGCAGCCTGCGACCCACTTCGAGCGTCACGCTCGTAGGGGTCTGGTCTTCTTCTTCTTGGTTGTTGTTCATCTGGTTCTCGTTGTGATCTCGGTCACTAGGGAACCGCCTCGGGATTGATTCTCGCACGTCCCGTCCCGAAGAGTGCAGTTCGGAGCCGTGAGAGTGGTGCCGCCACCTGCCCGAATGTCCTCCCCGGTAGCCGTGTGGCTACGCTCGCGCCTTCGTGGCTACCGATAAGCGTGAGCGTCAGAGATCAGCCCGGCTGGACAAAATGGTCGCCGAGCACACGGCGGCTCGCAAGGCTCGGACCCGGCGCACAGCCGTCCGGGTGGCGGTCGCGGCGATCCTCGTCCTGGCGGTCCTGTTCGGCGTCTCGAAGGTGATGGGGAACGACGACAAGTCGGACACGGCGACGTCGGACGAGACCACGACGACGACCGCGCCGGAAGATCCCAACGTCACCGCCACGCCCCAGGAGTTCACCAACCCGGACCTGGCGGCCCAGGTCGAGGCCCGCGGCGCGCCCACGCCGACACCCCCGCCCGCGGACACGCCGGCCGACGCGCTCGACACCTCGACGCTGATCGAGGGCGAGGGCGACGGGGCCGAGAACGACCAGATCCTCACCGTGCACTACATCGGCTACCTGCCCGACGGCACCGTGTTCGACCAGTCCTGGGACCGGGGCCAGCCGTTCACCTTCCAGCTGGGCGCGGGCAAGGTCATTCCCGGCTGGGACAACGGTCTCGCCGGGGCCAAGATCGGCGAGCGCCGGCACCTGGTGATCGGCGCCGACAACGGCTACGGCGCGACCGGCGCCGGGACCTCCATCCCGCCGAACTCGCCGCTGGGCTTCGACGTCGACATCGTCGACATCCAGCCCGCGCCCTAGGCGGGGAGCGCCGCCAGGTCCGCCTGGTGGCCGTCCCGCCACACGCTGACCGTCCCGACGCCGGCGGCACGCCACGTGCCGTCGGGGTTGCGGATCAGCGCGGTGCGCTCGTCCACCTCGGCCAGCGGCACGCCCGCCGGGGTGAGCTGGAGCGTGCGGTGGAGCTTGTCCTCGGACCACGTGTCGGCGCGGGGGACCATCGCCACCTGGGCCAGCAGGCCCAGGCCGAGCGTGAACGCCCCGCCCCGGGGATCCACGGCCGGGTCGCAGAGCACCATGGCGCCCGCGCCCGAGCCGGCCAGCACCGTGCCGCCCTGCCAGGCCGCGACGAGCGCGTCCCACAACGGGCTGTGCATCAGCACCGAGCGCAGGTGCATGGGCGACCCGTCGGCCAGGTAGACGAAGCGGGCGTCACGCACGGCGGCCACGTTGGCCTCGTCCCGGGCGCCGCCGC
>DATBGF010000692.1:0-16366 GCA_036558145.1 Acidimicrobiales bacterium | reverse complement strand
CTCGTGGTCGGCGTCCCCCTCGACCTCTGGCGGCTCGAGCAGCGACGCCGCCACGGTCCCCGGCTGATGGGCGTGGCCGTGCCCTTGATCGTGCTCAGCCTCGAGGGCGTCCTCGGCTCACCCTTCGATCCGCACGACAGCGCGACCGCCTCGATGACCGTCGAGGCCACGCCCGACCAGGTCGCCGCCGCGCTCGCGACCACGCCGAGCTTCGATGCCGACGTGCCCACCTTCGCCCGGCTCGGCTTCAACCGCCCGGTCAGAGCCACCGGCGAGGGCATCGCCGTCGGCGACGAGCGCACGATCGACTTCACCGGCGGCACGCACGACGACCACCCGCTCCGCCTGTTCGGGCTGACGGGCGAGCGCAGCGTCGACCACCACGCCCAGATGCACCTCACCGTGGTCGAGTCCCAGCCCGGACGCGTCGTCTTCGCCGTGGACCACGACATGACCATGCTGTCCCGCTGGATCACCCTGGACAGGGCCGTAGTGACCTGGGCCCGAGTCGACGGCGACCCCGGCCGCACCCGAGTCGAGTGGCGCCTCGAGTACGAGCGCCTCGTCTACCCCTCGGCCTACTTCGGCCCGCTGGCCCAGTACGGCATGGACCAGGCGGCGGGCTACCTGCTCCACGCCGTGATCGACGACCCGCTCCGATGACAGCCTCCCGCCCGCCGAGCCCCACGCCCGGCGCGATCGATCGGGCCTTCCGAGGGTGAGCACACCGCCGCCGATGGAGATGGTGGTGCGGGCCGCCTCGCTGTACGTCCCGGTGGCGCTAGTGATGGAGCTCGCCGTGTACCGGCGTCCTGGACGGCGGCGGTACACGGCGGCACTCCTGGCGACCGTCTGGAACCTGCCGCCCCTGCTCGCCGTCAACGCCGTCGCGACGGCAGCCGGATGGTGGCGGTTCGACGCCGCCTGGGGGTTGGTGGCCGGCATGCCGGCGGACATGTGGATCGGATGGGCGCTGCTGTGGGGCGCAGTACCCATGCTGGCCACCACCACCCATCGCGGCCTAGTCGTCGCGGGAGTGGTCCTGGTGGCCGTCGACCTGGTGCTGATGCCGCGGGCGGGACCAGTGGTGGTCCTCGGCGACCGGTGGCTGGTGGGCGAAGCCCTGGCCGTCGCCCTGGCGCTCGTGCCCGGACTGGCGCTCGGATGGTGGACCGCCACGGCCACGCGGGTCTGGGGCCGAGCCGGGCTGCAAGTCGTCGGATTCGCCGGGCTGGTGCTGTACGTCCTGCCCGAGCTGGCGTTCATGGCGACCAGCGGCACGACAAGCTCCCCCGGCGGAGTGGGGACCACCGGCTGGGAACCGCTGCTCGACCGGCCCGCGGCCGAGCTCGTCCTCGGGCTCGCGGCGATGGCGCCGCCGGCACTCCTCGCCCTCGCGTCCGTTCGCGAGTTCGTCCGGGCCGGAGGGACGCCGGTGCCGCTCGATCCGCCGACCCGCCTAGTGGTGACCGGGCCCTACGCCTTCGTCGCGAATCCGATGCAGGTCGCGTGCACTGTCCTCCTCACGATCTGGGGGCTGTTGCTCGCCAACGTCGCCATCGTGGCGACGGCCGCAGTGGCGGCGGCGTTCTCGGCCGGTGTCGCCCGCTGGCACGAGGACACCGAGCTCACCCGGCGCTTCGGCGACGACTGGCGCACCTACCGGCAGCAGGTGCGGGCCTGGCTGCCCCGCCGACCGAGAAGCGGAACCGACCAAGCCGACCGAGCGGGCGAGCAGGCCACGCCGGCCGAGCCGGCGGAACCGAGCACGCCGACGGAGCCGGCGGAACCGGCCGAGCCAGCCGAGCGAGCGGAACCAACCAAGCCGGCCGAGCCAGCCGAGCGAGCGGAACCAACCAAGCCGGCCGAGCCAGCCGAGCGAGCGGAACCAACCAAGCCGGCCGAGCCGGACAGCCGGCCAAGCTGGCCGAGCCAGCGGAACCGAGCAAGCCGCCGAGCCGGCGGCACCGAGCACGCCGGCGGAACCGGCCGAGCCGACCGAGCCGGCGGAACGGAGTAATCAAGGGCAAGCTCAGGGCGAGAGGCCGAGCCAGAGGCGCATCAGGTCCCGGAGGCGGTCGATCCCTATCCCCTTGACCGCGCTGACCCACACTACGTCCGTGCGTTCCAGCTGGCAGGCGGCGGCCAGGTCCCGCTTGCGGCGCTCGCGGGCCGACGACTTCACCTTGTCGTGCTTGGTGGCGACGACCGTGTGCGGTAGCGCTGACGTCCGTAGCCACGACAGCATGGCCACGTCGAGTTTGGTCGGCCCGATCTCACCGTCGACCAGGACCATCACCATGGCCAGCGGGTCCCGGGCCAGTAGGTAGCCCTCGATCATCGGCTGCCAGCCGGCCCGAGTGGCCTTGGAGACCGCGGCGTAGCCGTAGCCGGGGCAGTCCACCACCGTGGCGTCCGAGCCGACTGGGCCGACGGAGCCGACCGAGCGAACCGAGCCGACTGGGCCCGCCGAGTAGCAGTTCAGCAGCTGGGTCCGGCCCGGGGTCTTGGACACGTGCGCCAGGTTCCGCCGCTGGCCCAGCGCGTTGAGCAGCGACGACTTGCCCACGTTGGACCGGCCCACGATGGCGACCTCGGCCGAGGACGCGGGTAGGCCGGACACATCGGACGCCGATGTGACGAACGTGAGAGAGAGGGGGGCGCTCACCGCCCCCCATCATCGTGCAGCCGGGTCAGGCGAGCGCGCGACGCAGGGCGTCGGCCGCTTCGTCCAGGGCCTGGTTGCCCTCCGGGATCATGTCCCCCATCTGGAAGAATCCGTGGATCACGCCGTCGTAGCGGGTGGTGGCGCACGGGACACCGGCCTCGGACAACCGGGCGGCGTACGCCTCGCCCTCGTCGCGCAACGGGTCGAACTCGGCCGTGATGACCAGTGCCGGGGCCAAGCCCTCGAGCGCCGACGCCGTGGCGTGCAGCGGCGAGACCGACGGGTCCGTGCGGGAGCCCGAGCCCACGTAGTGCTGCCAGAACCAGGCCATCATGTCCCGGGTCAGGAAGAGGCCGTCGGCGTTTTCGGCGTACGACGGGTGCCCCATCGTGCCGTCCGTGACCGGGTAGACGAGCAGCTGGAACCGGGGCGCGGCCGAAGTGTCGCGCAGCCGGCAGGACACCACCGCCGCCAGGTTGCCACCGGCCGAGTCGCCGCCCACGGCGAGGCGGGACGGGTCGATCCCCAGCTCCGACGCCGACGCCACGACCCACTCGACCGCGGCCACGCAGTCGTCCAGCGCTGCAGGGGCCGGGTGCTCGGGCGCCAGGCGGTAGTCGACCGACACCACCGTGACCCCGCTGCGGGCCGCCAGTGCCCGGGCCGTCGGGTCGTGGGTCTCGATGTTGCCGATGACCCAGCCGCCGCCGTGGAAGTAGACGAGCACCGGCCGCGGCTCGGACGACGAGCCCGCCGGCACGTACACCCGCACGGGGACGTCACCCGCCGGGCCCGGCGCCACATGGTCGGACACCGACGCCACGTCGGCCTTGGTGGCGGCGAGGCTCATCGCTTCGTACTGAGCCCGCATCTCGTCCGGCGTGACCTCCTCGATCGGGGGCCCCTCCATCGCGGCGAGCAGGTCGAGGATCGTCTTGACCTCGGCAGTGACCGGCATGCTGGCCTTCCCCCTGTCTCGATGACGAGGGCGTCATCTTGGCACCCCCGGATCAGGTCGTGCCGTAGAACAGCCGCTCGACCACCCGCCGGGCCCGGCGGGTCACGCGGCGGTAGTCCTCCCGCAGCGCCCGGGCCGTCGTGTCGAGCGAGCGCGCCAGGTGCGACAGGTCGGCCGGCCGGGACGGCAGGGCGTCGGCCGCCGCCGGCCCCGACCCCACCAGCCACCAGCGGTTCCGGGCGCGCTCGCAGAACCGGTAGGCGTCCCGCAGCACCGAGCCGTCCTCGTCCGAGACGGCGCCGGCGGCGACCAGCGCATCCAGCGCGCCGATGGTGGACGGGGCACGGACGCCGGTGCGCAACTGCAGCAGCTGCACGGTCCACTCCACGTCGGACAGCGATCCCCGGCCCAGCTTGAGGTGGAACTCCGGGTCCTCGCCCGGCGGGATGCGCTCCTTCTCGATCCGGGCCTTCATCCGCCGGATCTCCCGCTCGTGCACATCGGTGAACGGCCGGTCCCACACCGCGCCGGCCAGCAGATCGAGGAACGCCGAGCCCAGCCCGACGTCGCCGGCCACCGGGCGGGCCCGGGTCAGCGCCTGGCGCTCCCACGTCTGCGCCCAGCGGTCGAGGTAGGCGGCGTAGCCCTCCAGGCTGCGCGACAGCGGCCCTTGCCGGCCCTCGGGCCGCAGCCCGGCGTCGACGGGATAGATCCGCTGCGCCGGCGTGGCCCCGGCCAGGAAGCGGACCAGCCCCGACGCCACCCGCAGGCCCTCCTCGTGGTCGTCGCCGCCGTGGACGAACAGCACGTCGAGGTCGCTGGCGTAGGACAGCTCACCGCCGGCGAACCGCCCGACCGCCACCACCGCGAACGGCACCCCGGACGAGAGCTGTGCCAAGGAGGTCTCGACCGATGCCTCCGCCAGCGCGGTGAGGTCCCGGCCCACCGTGGCCTCGTCGGCGTCGCCGACCACGTCACGCGCCGCGATCCCCAGCAGGTGGCGGTGCCGCCAGCGGCGCAGGGCCCGCTGCCGGTCCTCCAGGTCGTCGCGCCACGCCAGCGTGGACGAGGCCGATGCCACCAGCGCGTCCCGGGACAGCGTCCGCAGCCGCGAGGCGTCGGCCAGCCGCGGGATCAGGTCGGGGTTGGCCACCAGGATCTCGCCGAGCAGCCCGCTGGTCCCCAGCAGCGAGCACAGCCGCCGCGCCACCTCGGGGCTGTCCCGGAACGCGTGCGCCAGCTCCAGCGCCCGCTGCTCCCCGTAGGCCAGCTTGCGCAGGCCCAGCAGGCCGAGGTCCGGGTCGGGCGAGTCGGCCAGCCAGTCGAGCACGAGCGGCAGCAGCTGCTGCATCATCCGCGACGACCGGGTCAGGCCCCGGGTCAGCTCGGCCACCGCGGCCCGGGTCCGCTCGGCGTCGGTGAAGCCGAAGCTGGCCAGCGCCTCCTCCGCGGCCTCGGGCGACATCGGCCCCACCCCGGCCAGCGCGTCGAGCAGCGGCCGGAAGTAGAGGCGCTCGTGGATGGTCCGGACCAGGTTGCGCTGCCGGGAGAGCTCGCGGTCGAACGCCTCGGTGGGACCGGCCGCCGGGCTGCCCCGGTAGCCGAGGACCCGGGCGATGCGCCGGCGCTGGTCCCGGTCGGCGGGCAGCGTGTGGGTCTGGCGCTCGTCCTCGATCTGCAGCGCGTGCTCGACCCGGCGCAGCAGCCGGTAGGCGCCGGCCAGCCCCGCGGCGTCGTCGGCGGCGACGTAGCCGCCCGCGCCCAGATCGGCCAGGGCGACGAGCGTGGTGGGCGAGCGCAGCTCGGGGTCGGACTGGCCGTGCACCAGCTGCAGCGTCTGCACCGCGAACTCGATGTCCCGGATGCCGCCCGGCGCCCGCTTGACCTCCCGCTCGGCCAGGCCCCGCCGCGCCACCTCGGCCTCGGCCCGGGCCTTCATCGCCCGCAGGTAGCGCAGGTCGTCGGCGCTGAACCGCCGCCCCCACAGCGTGAAGGACGCAGCCGAGGCCCACTCCCGGCCCACGTCGGGGTCGCCGGCCACGGGCGAGGCCTTGAGCAGCGCCTGGAACTCCCACGGTTGCGCCCACCGCTTCCAGTAGGTGAGGAAGCTGTCGATCGACCGGGTCAGCGCGCCGTCGCGCCCTTCGGGCCGCAGGTTGGCGTCGACCCGGAAGCAGCGCCGGGCGATGTCCATCACCGCCCGCGCCCCGCGGGGATCGCCCTCCACGAACATCACGTCGACGTCGCTGGCGTAGTTGAGCTCGCGGCCGCCGAGCTTGCCCATGCCGACCACGGCCATCCCCGACGCACCGGCCAGGGCAACGGACGACCGCAGCACCCCCGCGGCCAGGTCGGCCAGCGCCGCGGTCGTCACCTCCAGGGAATCGAGGCCGAGCAGGTCCCGGGCGGTGATGCGCAGCTGCGCCAGGCGCTTGGCCCGGACCAGCTCGTCGGCATCGGCGGCGTCCTCCACGCGACCAACCAGAGGCAGCGGCGCGTCGAGGCCGGCCAGGACGTCCAGCGCGGCTTCGTCCGTCTCCACGAGGCGGGTGGCGCTACGGCTGGCGGCGGCCACGGTGACGAACGCCTCGGCCAGCGTGGACGAGCCCTCCAGCCGCTCGACGATCGCGCCGTCGAGGCGTGCCAGCGTGGTGCGGACGGCGCCGGGATCGGCGCTGCGCTCGACCAGCTCGGCGAGGTCCACGGACCCGAGTCTGCCCCAGCCGGCGTTACCCTCGGGGGCGTGGCCCGCCTCCGTGTCGCGCTGTGCCAGATCAACACCACCGTCGGCGACCTGACCGGCAACGTCGACCGCATCCTGGCCGCGCTGCGGGACGCCGAGGACCAGGGAGCCGACCTGGCCGTGTTCCCCGAGCTGGCCGTGACCGGCTACCCGCCCGAGGACCTGTTGCTCAAGCCGGGCTTCGTCGCCGACAACTGCCGGGCGCTGGAGCGGGTGGCGGGCGCGACCGGGCGCTGCGCCGCCGTGGTCGGGTTCGTCGACGCCGGGCGTGACCTCTACAACGCCGCCGCCGTCTGTGCGGGCGGCAAGGTCCAGGCCAAGTACCACAAGCGCAACCTGCCCAACTACGCGGTCTTCGACGAGCAGCGCTACTTCGCCCCCGGGTCCGGCGACTCGCCGCTGGTCGAGGTGGGGGGCGTGCGCGTGGGCGTCTCCATCTGCGAGGACGCCTTCAGCCCCAACGGTCCCATCGCCGCCCAGGCCGCGGGGGGCGCCGAGCTGGTCGTCAACATCAACGCCTCGCCCTACTACGCCAACCGCCTGGCCGAGCGGGAGCGGATGCTGGCCACCCGGGCCGCCGACGCCTCCTGCGCCCTGGTGTACGTCAACCAGGTCGGTGGCCAGGACGAGCTGCTGTTCGACGGGGCGTCCATGGTGTTCGACGCCCACGGCGACCTCGTGACGCGGGCCTCCCAGTTCCGGGAGGAGACGGTGGTCTGCGACGTCGAGGTCCAGCCGGTGTTCCGCAAGCGCCTGCTCGACCCGCGGGGCCGCGCGACGGACGATCCGCTGCCCGTGGTCGTGCTGTCGTCGGAGCCCCGGGTCAGCGACCCCGACGACCTGCGCCGCCCGCCGCTCGCCGAGCTGCTGGCGCCGGTCCGGGAGGTGTACGAGGCGCTCGTCCTCGGCACCCGCGACTACGTCACCAAGAACGGCTTCACCGACGCGCTGATCGCCCTGTCCGGCGGCATCGACTCGTCGCTGGTGGCGGTGATCGCCGCCGATGCCCTCGGCCCCGAGCACGTCCACGGCGTGCTGATGCCGTCGCGCTTCTCCTCCGACCACTCCCTCACCGACGCCGAGAAGCTGTGCGCCGAGATCGGCATCGAGCAGCGGGTCATCCCCATCGAGCCGGCCCACGCCGCCTTCGAGGAGATGCTGGCGCCCAGCTTCGCCGGCCTGGCGCCCGACATCACCGAGGAGAACCTCCAGTCCCGCATCCGGGGCATGGTGCTGATGGCGCTGTCCAACAAGTTCAAGGGCTGGATCGTGCTGACGACCGGCAACAAGTCGGAGATGGCGGTCGGCTACTCGACGCTCTACGGCGACACGGCCGGCGGGTTCGCCGTCATCAAGGACGTGCCCAAACTGCTGGTCTACGAGCTGTGCCGTGACCGCAACGCCCGGGCCGGGCGGCCGGTCATCCCCGAGCACGTGCTGACCAAGCCGCCGTCGGCCGAGCTGCGGCCGGACCAGCGCGACGACCAGTCCCTGCCGCCCTACGAGGTGCTCGATCCGATCATCGAGGCCTACGTCGAGGACGACCGCACCCGCGCCGAGCTGGTCGAGTTGGGCTACGACGCCGACCTGGTGGAGCGGATCACCCGGCTGGTCGACACCGCCGAGTACAAGCGGCGCCAGACCCCGCCCGGCCCCCGGGTGACGCCCAAGGCGTTCGGCAAGGACCGCCGGGTCCCCATCACCAACCGCTACCGGGGGTAGAGGTCGCCTGCCCGACCCCAAAGGGATAATGGTGCGGTGGATCGGGTGGAGCGCCTCGAGCACGACCTGACCGCCCAGTTGGTTGCAACCGGCCTGGCGGTCGTCGGGTTCGCCTTCACGTATACGGTGCTGACCGTCGGCTCCGGGGGCGGGATCAGCGGGCGGTACGCCGGCACGAGCGAGTTCACCCTCTGGCTCTTCCTCAGCGCGGCGCAGACCTCGTTCTGGTGCCTGGTGGCCTGGCCGCTGTGGCAGTGGTGCCGGTCGCTGCTGACCGCCATCCCGGCCGGCCGGCCCCGCGTGCTCGCCGGGCTATCGGCCGCGGCGTGGATCGTGCTCATCGCCGTGCCGATCATCGCCTTCGACCAGCGGGAGGGCATCCGGTCGCCGCTCGATGCGTTCGCCCTCCGGGTGCGCCTGCTGAGCGCCATCGGGCTGCTCGTGGCCGTGCCCGCTGTGCTCGGCTTCATGGCGCTGCGCGTCACCGCGCAGGACGACTCCTGGCAGCACCTCACACAGCATGCCGCAATCGCCCGCTACCGCCACGCGACGGACCGGCTCCGGGGCTTCCTCGCCGTCCTCGGCGGGATGGTGACGCTGGCCGTGGTGGTATCCGGGGCCCGCTACCAGGCGGAGAACGCGTTCAACGAGCAGTTCCGCCCGGACGTCGGCACCACGCCCACCCAGGTGCTGCTGGTCCTCGGCGCCCTGCTGGCGGGCGTCCTGACGCTGGTCTACCTCCCGGTGCGGGGCGCGCTCGACGCGCTCGGCCACGACCTGCTCGACCACTACTGCCCGGTCCCCGCGGTGGCCGGTGACGACTTCCGCCCCGGCCTCGAGCGCCGCCGTGAGTTCTCCGAGCTGCTCGGACTCGGCTCCAGCGCCCGGGCCGATCTCGAGAGCGCGATCGTGATCCTGTCCCCACTCCTCGGGAGCCTCGTCGCGACGTTCCTGGACACGTCAACCTGACCCGGCCCCGCCCGGCGGGCGATGCTGTCGGGATGGCAGGCATCGACGCCGTCCTCTTCGACTTCTCCGGCGTGCTGACCACGTCGCCGTGGGCCGGCATCGCCGCCACCGCCGGCGGCGACCTGGAGATGGTGGTCGGCCCCTACCACCAGGACACCGACCACCCGTGGCACCGCCTGGAGCGGGGCGAGATCACCATCGAGGAGTGGCTGCCCGCCACCGTGGCGCTGTTCGAGGCCGCCGGCCGGGAGTTCGACCCGGCACCGCTGTACGAGCTGTTCGCCACGCTGAAGGTGCACGACGACGTGGTCGTCCACATCGGCGTGCTGCGCGAGGAGGGCTACAAGACCGGGCTCATCACGAACAACGTCAGGGAGTCCTCGGACGCCTGGCGCTCGCTGATCCCGGTCGACGACCTGTTCGACGTGGTGGTCGACAGCTCGGCGGTGGGGATGCGCAAGCCCAACCCGGCCATCTACCTGCACGCGCTGGAGCAGCTGGGCGTGGCGCCCCAGCGGGCCGTGTTCCTCGACGACGCCGAGGGCAACCTGGCCGGTGCCCGCCGGGCGGGCCTGCACACCGTGCTGGTCGAGGACCCACCGGCCGCCGCTCTCGCCGAGCTGGACGCGCTGCTCGGCCGGGCGCAACCCGCCGGCTGAGGCGCGCCCGGTCCGTGTCGGAAGCCGCCGTTCCCCTCCCGGTCCACCGGGAGGCGCCGCCGCCCGCACCCCGGTGGCGGGCGGACCTCGCCCTGGTGGTGGCGGCCTTCTTCTTCGGGACGACCTTCATCGTGGTCCAGGACGCCGTGGAGTCGGCCGACCCGGTGCCGTTCCTGGCCGTGCGCTTCCTCATCGGCGGCGCCGTCCTGGGCCTGCTGGGTCGGCGGAGGCCCGCGACCCCGGGCGAGCTGCGCCACGGCATCGCCGGGGGCCTGGCGCTGCTGGCCGGCTACGTGTTCCAGACCATCGGGCTGCAGTACACGACCCCGTCGACCTCGGCGTTCATCACCTATCTCCTCGTCGTGTTCGTGCCGCTCATCGGCTTCGTGGCGCTGGGGCGGCGCCCGCACCCGCTGACGCTCGTCGGCCTGGTCTTGGCCGTGGTGGGCCTGGTCCTGCTCACCGGGGGCGCCGACGCCTCGTTCGGCAAGGGCGAGGTGCTCACGCTGGGCTGCGCGGTGGCGTTCGCGGCCCACATCGTGATCGTGGGCGAGACGGCGGAGCGGCACGACGCGATCCGCCTCACCTGCGTGCAGGTGACCACGGTCGGGGTGGCGTGCCTGGCCGGGAGCCTGTTCACCGGCGGGCTGGCCATGCCGGGCCGCGCCGTGGCGGCCGCCGCCTTCACCGGGGTGTTCGCCACCGCGCTGGCGTTCTGGGCGATGGTGTGGGCCCAGCGGGTGGTGAGCCCTTCGCGCGCCGCGCTGATCCTCCTGTTGGAGCCCGTGTTCGCCGCGATCCTGTCGGCGGCGGTGGGCGATCCGCTGACCCCGTCGGCGCTGGCGGGCGGCGCGCTGATCCTGACGGCCGTCGTCGTGGCCGAGGTCGTGCCCGCCTACCTGGGCGGCAGCGAGGTCGTGTCACACTGAGTCGCATGTCCGTGGGCGCCGAGACCTTGGAGGAGAGCGCCCGGCGCATCGGGCACCACGCCTGGATCGAGCTCCGGCTGTTCGAGACGCTGGGGGCCTGGGTCACCGAGGTGCCCGAGCTGGAGGCCAAGGCGGTCGTGGCCACCCAGAGCTACCACCACGCCTGGCACGCCGAGCTGTGGCACGGGCTGCTGCCGTCGGTCCCCCACCTGCACGCGCCCGACCTGGTGGTCCCGGCCGATCCCGGCGTCGCCGCGCGGATCTCGTCCCTCGCGGACGCCACGGGCACGGTCGAGCGGCTGGCCCTGCTGTACGAGGACGTGCTGCCGGGGCTGATCGCCGCCTACACCGACCACCTCGGACGGACCACGCCGGTGACCGACGGCCCGACGATCCGGGCCCTGCGCCTGGTGCTGGCCGACGAGGAGGAGGACCTCCGCACCGGCTCGCAGCTGCTCCGATCGCTCCGCTAGGCCTCGGGGGGCTCGGCGCCGAGCTGGTCCAGGAGCTCGGCGGACATCGGCGGCGGCGCCGACTCCCGGCTGGCGCGCAGAACGGCGAGCACGATCGACACCGCATCCTCGCCGGGGGCCTTGCCCCCGCCGATGATCGCGTCGGCGTCTTGCCTGCTCGGAGCGACATCAGTCATCCACCCGTGCGAACGCTACGGGCGGTGCCGAGGATATGGCTCAGGGGAGCAAGATCTCCTCGGCCCGGTCGGAGTGGCGGCGCAAGGCGCCGATGGCCCGGTGCTGCAGCGCCTTGATCGCGCCCTCGCTCTTGCCGAGCGTGCCGGCGACCTCTTCCACCGAGAGGTCGGCCACGATGCGCAACAGGACCACTTCGCGCTGGTCCTGCGAGAGCACGCCGAGCAGCTCGAGCACGTGGTCCTCGGCCATCGCGGCGAAGGCATCCGCCTCGACGTCGCCGCACCCGAGGCTCTCGTCCACGGCGAGGTCGGCCTGCAGCCGGGGCTGGCGGCTGGTCCGGCGCCGGTCGTCGATCATGCGATGGTGGGCGATGGTGAACAGCCAGGAGCGGAAGCCCTGCTCGTCACCCTCGAATCCGGCCAGGTTCCGGTGAACCTGGGCGAACACGTCGTTGGTCAGCCCGTCGGGGTCGGACGCCCGGTGCCAGCGCAGGTAAGAGGCCACATGACCGGCGAGCTGGCGGTAGATCCGCTCGAACGACGCGGCGCAGCCGTTCTTGGCCGCCGTCACCAGCGGGGCGAGCGGCTGGTGCGGGGTCGGGGACGACCTGGGCGCGGGCGCCGAGCGCCCAAGGGTCGAGCCGAACCCATCACTGAGCTGCACGCCGCTCCCTCCCCCGGGGTCACCATTGACCATGGGTGCTTAGCGTTTCGGTCCTCCCCCTGCGAGCACCTTACTCAACGAGCGCCTCGTGTCGCCGGACAACGCTGCGGGTGGCCGGCGGGCGGTCTGGTCCCTAGCATTCGGGGTCACCCGACCGGGGGAAATCACGGCGGAGGGTGGCCACTCTTGACCGCACCGGTATCCTTTAGCCCGCCTCGGGTTCCTGGTTGGGCGCCCGGAGGTTAGAGCCGACCGCCACGGCCTCTCGACGAACGACGGGTACTTGCGGGGCTCTTCCCACGGACCGAGCACACGCGATAAGGACGTTACGTTGCCCAAGGAGCGCGTCGAGCGCGACGAAGAAGATCTCGTCCGGCTGTATCTCACCGACATCGGGCAGTATCCGCTGCTGACCAAGGACGACGAGGTCCGGTTGGCCCAGGCCATCGAGGCCGGGAACGCCGCCCGCGTCGAGCTCGAAGCAGAGGGTAGATCGCTTCCGCCGTCCCGCAAGCGCGAGCTGCGGCGCTCGGCCCGCGACGGCGAGGACGCCGAGCGCACGTTCGTCCAGTCGAACCTGCGGCTCGTGGTGTCGATCGCCAAGAAGTACCAGGCGTCGGGCCTGCCGCTCCTCGACCTCATCCAGGAGGGCAACCTGGGCCTGATGCACGCCGTCGAGAAGTTCGACTGGCGCAAGGGCTTCAAGTTCTCCACGTACGCGACCTGGTGGATCCGCCAGGCCATCACCCGCGGCATCGCCAACACCGGCCGGACGATCCGGCTGCCCGTCCACGCGGGCGACACGCTGGCCCGGCTGCAGAAGGCCCGGGCCCGCCTGGAGCTCAAGCTCGGGCGCCCGGCCACCCTGGCCGAGCTGTCGGCCGAGGTGGAGATGCCCGAGGACAAGGTGACCGAGGCCCTGCGCTTCGCCGCCGAGCCCCTCTCGCTGTCCGAGCCCCTCCGGGAGGACGGCGACGCCGAGTTGGGCGACGTGGTCGAGGACCGTTCGGCCGAGTCCCCGTTCGAGGTCGCGGCCACGGCGCTGCTGCCCGAGGAGATCAACCGCCTGCTCGCCCCGCTGGACGAGCGCGAGCGCGAGATCCTCAAGCTGCGCTTCGGGCTGGACCGGGGCGAGCCCCGGACGCTGGAAGAGGACGGCGAGCACTTCAACCTCACCCGGGAGCGCATCAGCCAGATCGAGGCGCGGGCGATGTCCAAGCTGCGGCATCCCTCGTCCGACACCGGCGCCCGCGACCTCCTGGCCGTCTGAGCCCTTCGCTTTCCGCTGCCGCCGGCGGCGCGCCCTGGCTGCGTTCAGCTGAGGCCGGTCCGCTCCAGGATCTCGTCCAGCCGCAGCACGTCGTCGGTCGTCACCACGCCCACGAACCGGTCGTCGCCGTCCACGATCGCGAGGACGTCCGTGTCGGCGCGCTCCATGGCGCCGACGGCGTCCCGCACCAGCCAGGTCGTCCGCCCTCGGGGCGCGGACGTGCGCGCGATGGTGCGGATGTCCGTGGTGGACCACGCCTCTCGCCGGACCGCCACGACCTCGTCCAGCACCGCCAGCCCCAGGTAGCGGTTGGCCTCGTCCACCACCGGGACCGACCGGCGGCGCTGGCCCACCAGGTGCACGGACAGGAACTCCTCGATGGTGGCGTCGGGTGGCACCGTGTGCACGTCCGTCGACATCACCGCGCTGATCGGGAGCTCGAAGCGCCGCTCCAGGTGCCCCAGCCGTCCCGCCCGCTGGTAGACGGACACCGACGAGTCCCCCACGACCAGTTGCGACGCCGCCGTCGCCACCATGGCGGGCACCACGAACCCCGGGCGCCCGGTGGTCTCGGCCACGAACATGAGCGCCGCCAGCGGCGTCCGGTAGCCCGCGCCCAGGAAGGCGGCCATGCCCACGACGACGAGCAGGTCGGTGTCGGACACGCCGAACGCCCCGCTCGCCACCCGTCCGGTGAGCGCCCCGATCACCACCAGGGGTACGAAGAGGCCGCCGACGCCCCCGCCGCCGTAGGTCGCCATGACCGCCGCGACCCGGATGAACAGGATCAGCAGCACCAGCCAGGCGCCGTGCGCCGGGTCGGTGGCCCACTGGATCACGTTGTAGCCGGGCCCCAGCGACAGCGGCGTGTCGGCCACGGCGTTCGAGAGCAAAGCCAGCAGGGCGAGAGCGACACCGGCGATCGCGATGCGCGTGAGCCAGGGCGTCTCCTGGATCCGGGGCAGGGTCCGCAGGGCGCGCAGGCCGGCGCTGAACAGCCGCGCCCCGACGCCGCACACGAGGCCGACCACCAGGGCGGTGGCCATGTCCCGCCAGTCGAAGGGATGGGCACCCGAGATGGGCAGCAGCGGATCGGTCCCGTCCACCGCGGCGAACGTGATGTAGCTGGTCGCCGAGGCCACCATGGCCGGCAGCACGTTGCGGCGGGCCACGTCGGCCCGGTACGGCACCTCGATGGCGAAGAGCGCGCCGGTGGCGGGCGCCTTGAAGATGGCGGACACGCCGGCCGCCGCCCCCGCGACGAGCAGCAGCTTGGCGTCCTCCCGGGAGAAGAAGCGGGCGAAGCGGCGCTGCACGGACGCGCCGATCGCCGACCCGGCGTAGATCGACGGGCCCTCCAGGCCCAGCGCTCCGCCGTAGCCGATGGTCGCGATGCTGGCCAGAACGCGTCCCACCACCGGCCGGGGATCGACCCGCTCGGTGGCCTGGTCGTGGAAGCTGCGGACGTACTCGTCGGCGGTCGTCGTGTTCGTGCTGCTCGTGATCCAGCGCAGGCAGAGAGCGGCCACGACCAGGCCGACCGCTGGGGCCAGGGCCTGGATCCACAGCGGCTGGTCGGCCAGCGTGTCCAGCAGGCCGGCCACCGTGACCCGGTCGATGGCGATCACCACGAGCCCGACCAGCACCCCGGTCAGGGCCGCGAACAGGAAGGTCTGGTGGGTGCGGCGGGCGATGGCGCGGGCCTCGGCCTGACGGTGGGCGGGCAGCAGCGGATAGGACACGCGCACGGCCCCAGACACTAGAGCGCGGGCATACCCCACCTTGGCGGCGGCCTCCGGGGGTATCTCGCGGTGCGACCGAACTGTCACGGAGCGTGGCGCATCCGACTGCACAGCGCAGGAACCGGGAACAACCCCGGTGCGGCGCCCGCTACGCTCGCCGCCATGAAGAAGCTTTTGCTCCTCGTCGTGATCGTTGCGCTGGCCACCATCGCCACCAAGAAGGTGCGCTCCGCGTCCTGACCACCCTCGCCGCTGGCCTCGCCCGTCGGCGACCGCTCCAAAGGCGCGGCGGTGCGGGCGGGGGCTGGCGGCGGTCCCACAACCAGCGGGCTGCGACCGCCGCGACGACCGCGGCGAGCACGGCCCCTCCCCCCAGGGCGGCATGCCGCGGTGCCGGCATCGGCACTCGCTCGCGCAGCGGCACCTTGTGCGTGAACCGCCGGACCTCCCACCCGTTGGCCTTGGCCGCGCGCATGAGCTCGCGGTCCGGATTGACCACGACCGGGTGGCCCACCGCCTCCAGCATCGGCCGGTCGGTGGCCGAGTCGCTGTAGCCGTAGGAGCGCGCCAGGTCGATGCCGTCGCGCTCGGCGATGGCCTGCATGGCCACGACCTTGGACGGCCCGTAGCAGTACAGCTCGGTGCGCCCCGTGTAGCGCCCGTGCTCGTCCAGCTCGGCCCGGGTGGCGATCACCTCGTCGACGCCGAGGAAGCGACCGAGCGGCGCCACGATCTCCTCCGGTGAGGCCGAGACGATGAAGACCTTGCGGCCCTCGCTCTGGTGCTGCCGGATGAGCTCGAGCGCCTCGTCGTACACGATCGGCTCGACCACGTCGACGAGGGTTTCGCGCACGATCCGGCTGATCGCGGCCTGATCCCAGCCGATCGTCAACCGCAGCACCGAGTCCCGCAGCTTCGCCAGCTTCTCGGGCGACGCCCCGAACTGCGCGTAGACCAGCTGGCCCCAGGCCGCCCGCAGCAACATGCGGCGCGACAGCAGCCCGGCCCGATGCAGGGGGCCGCTGAACGCCACCATCGACGCCTTGGCGATCACGGTCTTGTCGAGGTCGAAGAAGGCGGCCTCCACGACGGGCGACCCTAGCGGTGCCCGAGCCGCCCGCCCATGCCTCCCGGGCGTGAACCGTGTCACGGCTTTTTACATTATTTTCCATGATGTCTTGACCCTTGTAGGGTCTAGACACTACCTTCCCCTGCTGGTCACCCACTTCCGGCCCCAAACGGTACAGATCTCTCGGGCGGACCCTCGCGCTCGTCGCCGTCACCTGCCGCCGTCGTGGAGGTCCACCCGTGCTGTCCGCCCACCTAGTCGGACCCCGGTCAGACCCTCGCGCCCGCCGCCCACCCGCCCCCGCCGCGGAGGTCCACCCGTGCA
>DATBGF010000691.1:0-3758 GCA_036558145.1 Acidimicrobiales bacterium | reverse complement strand
GGGCACCGATGTTGGAGAACAGCCGCCGGGCCAGGTCGAGCCAGGTGCCGATGGCGGTGCCGCCGGCCGCCTCCAGGTTGGCGATGGCGGACTTGGCCGCGGACCGGTCCGCCAGGCCCGCGGTGCCGAAGGACCGGCCGTCCGTCGGCCACAGCAGCTTGGCCTCGTGGTCGCCGGCGATGATGGCGAACGCCACGCCGTCGTCGATGACGTCCACGGCCGCCGCGGCTGCGGCCTTGGCCGCCTCCATCTTGCGGCTCGAGCCCATCGACCCGCTGCAGTCCACCACCACGATCTCGGCCCGGTCCCCGGCGCGGGTCGTCGCCGCGCCCGCTCCCGGGTCGGCGGCCGCCGCCACGGTCACCACCGCGTCCACGACGTCGGCGCCGGCCGACAGGAACTGGTTCTGGAACGTCTCCGCCGTGAACGGGGCGCCGCCCCCATCCGTCATCGTCACGTCGCTGCTTCCTCCGTTGTGCCCGTGAGTGCCACGCAGATGTTGTCCATGCCGCCCGAGTCCACCGCCCAGGTCACCAACCGCTCGCACACCTCGGCGAGGGGGACCGGCTCACCCGGCGCGGGCAACATCGTGCCCGCCAGCTCGGCGATGTCGGCGTCGGTCGGCGCGTAGTTCCACAGCCCGTCGCTGCACGCCAGCACCAGGTCGCCGGCGTCGAGAGTGGCCACGCCCAGGTGGGGCTCGACCACCGGTGCGTCGGCGCCCAGCCAGGCGGTGATGGCGTGACCGGCCGGGCCCTCCAGCGCGGCCGACGGATCGACGCCCGCGGCCACCGCCGCCGCCGCCATGCTGTCGTCGCTCGAGATCTGGCGGGCCGCCCAGCCGCCCGGGGCCTCGGGATCGCCGCGCAGGACGTAGGCCCGGGCGTCGCCCACGTTGGCCACGTGGACCTCGTCGCCGGCCACCACGGTCACCACCAGCGTGCAGGCGGGATGGGTGCCGTCCTCGGGCCAGTTGGGATCGCCCTCGCCCGGGATCTCCACCGCGGCCGCGTGGGCCTCGGCCACCGCCGCGTCCAGATCGGCGGGGCCCGTGAAGGACCGCCCGCCCAGGCGCTCGGCCACCGCGGCCACCGCCGCGGCCGACGCCAGGTGGGGGTTGGGGCTGGCCGACACGCCGTCCGACACGATCAGCACGGGCCAGCCCTCGACGGTCGTGGCCAGCGCGCCCGCGTCCTCGTTGCGGTTGTGGCGGCGTCCCCGGTGGGTGGCGAAGGCCAAGGTGCGACCGTCCGTGACGTCCACGGGCTCCAGCGCCCGGTGCCCGCAGCTCGTGCAGTAGCCGTCGGCGTCGATCGACGCGCCGCAGCGCACGCAGGCGGCCCCGCCCGGCTCCTCGCCCTCGGCCCTGGCCTCGTGGTCCAAGGCGTCGAGGCCGGCCGGGTCGTCGCCGCCGGGCACCTCGGGCTCCGCCCCGGTGGCGGCACCGCACGCCTCGCAGAAGCGGGCGCCGGGGACGAGGTCCTCGCCGCAGGCTGGGCAGGGGGAGGCTTCGGTCACCGTCGTGCTCACCAGACGCTCCAGGGACGGGTGCGGGCCGCGGCATCCAGCAGCTCGTGCCGCCGCCCCAGGTTGGCCGTCGCGTCGGCCAGGTCGAGCAGCGCCTCCTCGGCCCGCTCGGCCAGGATCCGGGGCGTGCCGGGCTGTCCGGCGACATCGCCCACCTGCTCGCCGCGCGCCAGCGCGGCCAGCGCCGCGCTGTACAGCGCCGCGGCCAGCTCGGCGTCGGCCGCGCCGCGGCTGTCGTCGTCCGCCGCCCGCACCTGCTCGCCCGCGGCGGCCGCGACCACCGGATCCCAGGTGCCTTCCTCCATGGCCCGGCACGCCCGGGTCAGGGCCTCGGTGCGCAACGGGTGGCCGGCCGGGATGGCCGTCAGCACCTGGGCGGCGTCCGCCGGCCGGCCCAGCGCCTTGAGGGTGTCGGCCAGCCCGGCCACGGCCTGGCCCCACGACGGGTCGGTCATGGCCACCTGCTCGTAGAGGTCCGCGGCCTCCGGCATGTGCTCGGGGTCCGCCCTCTGGGCCAGGGCCGCGGCGTAGGCCAGCGCGCAGGCGGACTCGCCCGGCGCGGTGGCGTAGGCGTCGGCCAGGAGGCCCGAAGCCCGCGCCGGATCTCCGGCCGCCAGGGCGGACACGCCGTGCAGGTAGGACCGGACGTTCTCCAGGATGGACGACACGCCCTCGGCGCCGGCCTCCTCGCTGAGCGGGTCGAGCCGGCCGATCGTGCTGTCCGCCGACTTGGTGTCGCCCCGCTCGCAGTGGGCCCGGCCCACCGCCGCCAGGTCGGCCCAGCTCAGCTCCTCGTCCGGGCCCACGAGGCGCACCGCCGCGTCCGGATCGGTGTCGGCCACGCCCGCGACCCGGTTGGCGAGCCGGGGGTGGTTGGGCAGCAGCGGGCTGGGCAGCGTGCGCCAGCCCGATCCGTCGAGGCGGGACCGCGGCGGGCTGTAGCGGGTGCTGGTGCGGGGCCGGGGCTGGCCGTCGCTGGCCGCCGCCACCTGGCACAGCACCCCGTGGAGCGACTCCGCCATCTCCTCCGCGTCGGCGAAGCGCTCGGCCGGGGCGTTGGCGCAGGCCCGCACCAGGAAGCGCCACAGGCCGTCGTGCTCGACCAGGATGTCGTGCGCGGTCCGCTCCGGGAGCCGCTCCTTGTCGGCGGATTGCCAGCCCGGCCAGTCGAGGATCAGCACGGCCAGGGACCGGCCCACCGTGTAGAGATCGCTCGCCACCGTGGGACCGGTCCTCGGCACCTCGGGGGCCTGGTAGCCGACGGTGCCGAAGATGGCGGCGTCGGGGTCGTCGAGGCGCCGCACCCCGCCCATGTCGATGAGCTTCACGGCGTCGCCCGCGTGGATGACGTTGTCGGGCTTGAAGTCGCAGTACACCAGGCCCTGGTCGTGCAGGTACCCGAGCGCGGGGAGCACGGCCATCATGTAGGCCGCGGCCTCGGGGACCGGCATCGGCCCGCCGCCCGCATCCCGGCGGCGCTTGGCCAGCTGCTTGATGCTGGGCCCGCCGACGTACTCCATGACGATGTAGCCCTGGCTGTTGTGGTTGACGAAGTTGAAGATCTCGACGATGGCGGGATGTGACACCTCGGCCAGGAAGCGGCGCTCGGCCACCGCCGCCTCGGCGGCCGCGGGGTCGGCGGTGTCCAGCAGGCCCTTGAGCACGCACCAGCGACCCGACACGTTGCGGTCGCGCGCCAGGTAGATCCAGCCGAGGCCGCCGTGGGCCAGCGCCCCGGCCACCTCGTACTGGCCGGCCACGAGTTCGCCCGCCACCAGCTTGGCGGCGAAGTCGAACTTGGCGCCGCACTGCGGGCAGAACCCGGACGTGCGCCCGGGCTGGCCGTTCTTGCCCCGGCCCACGGGGCTGTCGCAGCGGGTGCAGAACCGCCGGCCCTCGGGGACGCTGGGGTCGGCCATGACGACCGTGGCCGGGTCGACCGTGGCGATGGGGGCGATGTCGACGACGCCGGCGCCGATCCGGCTGCGGCGGCTGGTCGAGCCGGTGCTGCCGGACTGGCGGCTGCGGGTGGTGAGCCGGGACACGTCCACCCGGCCGGACACCCGGCCCGACGGCGTGACGACGGCGCTCTGGCTCACCGGGACGGTGGACTGGGACGCCCCGCCCCGGACCGACGCCGTGGACTTGGCCGGGGCCAGGCCACAGGTGTCGCAGTAGCCGTCGACGATGGTGCCGGCGCAGCCGGGGCGACCGCAGGCGGTCTCGGTCAC
>DATBGF010000690.1:0-5191 GCA_036558145.1 Acidimicrobiales bacterium | reverse complement strand
GTCGGTGTGGACGACTCCCCCGCCGCCCGGCGCGCCGCCGGGTGGGCGGCCGAGCTCGCGCCCCTGCTCGGGGCCCAGGTGTCGGCCGTCCACGGCCTGGGCCTGCTCGGCTACGCCCAGCGCGACGAGATCGAGTCCGTGGCCGAGCGGGAGTGGTGCGCGCCGCTGGCCGACGCAGGCGTCACCTTCCGGGTCAGCGTGCGCGAGCAGCCCGCCATCGACGCGCTCGTGAGCGAGATCGGCGAGCTGGGCGCCGAGCTGGCCGTGGTGGGCACCCGAGGCCCCGACCTGCCGGAGGACCAGACCATGGGAAGCACCGCGCTGCACCTGCTCCAGGAGGCCGGCGTGGCCGTGCTGGTGGCGCCGGCGGGCGGCGGCGAGCCCCCGCCGGCCCTGAAGCGCCTGGTGGTGGCCAACGACGGCCAGCCCGCGGCCGAGGCCGCGGCCCGCTGGGCCCTGACCCTCGCCGATCGCAGCGGGGCCGAGTGCGACATCGTGCGGCTGCCGCCCCGCCCGCTCGACGAGCTGGCCGATGCGCTCGTGGACCGGGCCGACGAGCTGGGCGCCGACCTGGTCGTGCTGGGGACTTCGGGCCGCGGGGCCGAGGGCGACCCGCTGGTCGGCAGCGTGAGCCGCCACGTGGCCCACCGGTCCCCCCGAGCCGTGGTCGTGGTGCGGTGAAGCTCGCCATCGTGGGCGCCGGTGAGGTCGGGGCCACGGCGGGCTACGCCTGCCTGCTCCGCGGCGTCGCCCAGAAGCTGGTGATCTGCGATCTCAACCGGGCCAAGGCCGAGGCGCACGCCCTCGACCTGATGCACAGCGTGCAGTTCGCCCAGATGGTGGACGTCCGCGGCACGGACGACCTGGCCGAGTGCGAGGGAGCCGGCGTCGTCGTGCTGGCGGCCGGGGCCAAGCAGAAGCCCAGCCAGACCCGGCTGGACCTGGCGGCGGACAACGTGGCCATGTGCCGCGCCGTCATCCCCGAGGTCCTGAAGGCCGCGCCCGACGCGCTGCTGCTGATGGTCACCAACCCGGTCGACGTCCTCACCAAGGCCGCCATCGAGGTCAGCGGCCTCGACCCCGCCCGGGTGCTGGGGACCGGCACCGTGCTCGACACCTCCCGGTTCCGCGCCCTGCTGGCCCAGCGCTGCCGGGTGGCGGTGCAGAACGTGCACGCCTACATCGTCGGCGAGCACGGCGACTCGGCTGAGGCGCTGTGGTCGAGCGCCACCATCGGCGGGCTGGGGGTCGAGCACTGGGGCCCGTCGCTCGGCGGCGTGCCCGACGAGGAGGAGCGCCACGGCGTCCTCGACGACGTGCGCCGCGCCGCCTACCGGATCGTGGCGGGCAAGGGCGCGACGAGCCACGCCATCGGGGTGGTGACGGCCCGGGTGGTGGAGGCGATCGACCGCGACGAGCGCCGCGTGCTGCCGGTGACCTCGTACCTGGCGGACTACCAGGGCATCACCGACGTCTGCATGTCGGTGCCGTGCGTGGTCGACCACACCGGGGTCGGCGAGCGCCTGGAGGTCCCGATGGACGCCGCCGAGCACGAGGGGCTGGCGGCGTCCGCTCAGGTCATCCGGGACGCCTGCGCCACGGTCGGGCTGTAGCGCCCTGTCACATCGCGGCGCGGCCGGGCATTTGGTTGCGCTGGCTCGCCGTGGCGGCCCAGTGGCTGAGGTCGAGCAGGACAGCGAGGCCGATCCAGAACCAGTCCCAGCCGGTCACGCCCTGTATGTCCTGGTACAGCAGGATGTAGATCAGGGTGGTGAACGGCAGGAAGATGATGCCCAGCACCGGCCACACGAAGCTGGTGAAGATGAAGTCCATCCGCTCCGGCCGGGTGATCCAGAAGATGATCACGGCGAGGCGGGGGAACGCTCCGGCGAACAGGGCCAGCAGGCAACCCATGGGTGACGCTCCTTGCGCTCAGCGGGTCGAGACCGACGGGATCGTCGCCCGGCGGCCGGGCCCGGGCATCGCCCCCGCGGGGTGACCAGAGGCCCTGATAACGACATCAAGTGGAGTTACCAACGCGTTTAGTGCCGCATCCGCTTGCCCGATGCGACAGGATGTAACCCATGGCACCTGGGGGAAGCTACAGAGACGACGACGAGCTGCTGCCGATCAAGTTCGGCCCGGTCTCGAACGGGGAGTTCCATCCGCAGCCGCACAGCCCGGTCGTCCGGGAGGCGATCCGCCGCACGCACCGCCTGGCCGACGAGCGGGCCCGCCGCCTGGGGATGTCGCGCCGGCAGTTCCTCAACACCGTCACCGGGGCCGCGGCCACGTTGTTCGTGCTGGCCGCGTGCTCGAAGGAAGAGGCCAACTCCCGGGGCCGGTCGCCGGGCGGGACGCACGACGTGTCCGAGGACGCCACTCGGGACCCCGAGACCGCGCTCGAGGAGCTGGGCGGCGAGGAGTTCATCTTCGACGTGCAGACCCACTACGTGAACTACGACACCAGCGGCCAGGTCGCGGCGTGGACCGACATGTTCCCGCAGTCGCGCTGCCCCGAGGGCGCCACCGGGGACACCCGACTGTGCTTCACCTCCGACGCCTACTTCCGCGAGGTCTACGCCCGCTCCGACACCTCGATGTCGATCCTGTCGGCGCTGCCCACGCAGTCGCTCGTGGGCCTGCAGCCCGACGACATGCTGTTCGCCCTGGACGTGGCCACCCGCATCGGCATGGACGGCCGCGTGCTCATGCACGGTGGCGCCTATCCCCACATCGGCAACATCGACCAGGCCCTCATGGACATGGATGACCTGAAGGACCGCTACCCGATCGCGGCCTGGAAGATCTACACGATGACGCCCACCGAGGCGCACTTCTACTTCGACGACCACGACCCCAGCCGGCCCCAGATCGGCCAGACGTTCATCGACCACGTGCGCCAGCTGGGCCCGCCCATCATCTGCACCCACAAGGGCATCTCGGCCATCGTCGGCTCGTCCCCCGAGCTCGCGAGCCCCAGCGACATCGGCCCGGCGGCGGCCCGCAACCCCGACATCAACTTCGTTGTCTACCACTCGGGCTACGAGCCGGGGCAGGAGGGCGACAGCGGTCCCTACGACCCGGACAACCCCGCACCCGAGGGTGTCGACCGACTCATCCGCTCGGTCACCGACGCCGGCATCGAGCCCAACTCGAACGTCTACGCCGAGCTGGGCGGCACCTGGTGGTTCATCATGCGCAACCCCACCGAGGCCGCCCACATCCTCGGCAAGCTGCTCAAGTACATCGGCGAGGACCGGGTGGTCTGGGGCACCGACTCGATCTGGTTCGGCACGCCGCAGGACCAGATCCAGGCCATGCGCACGTTCCAGATCAGCGACGAGCTGCAGGAGACCTACGGCTACCCGGCCCTCACCGACGAGGTGAAGGCGAAGATCTTCGGGGTCAACGCCGCCCGGCTGTACGACATCGAGCCGATCACCGGGTCGAGCGGGCTGACGCCGGAGGAGGTGGAGGCGGTGCGGTCCTCGATGGCGCCGGCCCGCACCTACGGCCCCACCACCGTCCGGCAGTCGATGGCGATGATCGCCGCCCACATGGGCGGGCACGCCTTTTAGAGGATCAGCCGGCGACCAGCCGGGCCTTCATGGTCTGGAACTCTTCCTCGCTGATCGTGCCGGCGTCGCGCAGGCCCGCGAGCTTGGTGAGCTCGTCGGCGGTCCCGCCGGCCGGGCTGCTGGCGGCGGCGTCGCGGACGTAGTCGTCGAACCGGGCCTGGGCCTCGGCCGCACGCTTCGCGGAGCGCTCGGCCATGCTCGGGCCGCGGACGATGATGTAGATCAGCGAGCCGATCAGCGGGAGGATGACCAGCACCAGGATCCAGCCCGCCTTGCCCCACCCGGACAGCTCGTGGTCACGGAAGATGTCCGAGATGAGGGCGATGAATATCCAGATGAACATGAACAGGAAGAACAGCTCGATCGTCCACCAGAGCAGCGCTCCCAATCCGACGTCTGCGACCAACATCGCTCAAACCCCCGGGGTCTCTCGGCGCGCGGGTGCTGCGCTCGCTGTCACCGAACCGCACCGGTCGCCCGCTGACGTCACCCCGCCCGGGTGACAGCAGCAGGCTGGCGCGGCCGTACAGTCCGGCCGTGGGCGAGGCCTTCTTCTGGGGCGCTTTAGGGGCTGGTGCCCTGGTCATCGGGGCCGTGTTCGCCCTCACGGTGCCGATCCACCGGCACGTGCTGGGCCTGGTCATGGCGTTGGGCAGCGGCGTGCTGATCAGCGCGGTGGCGTTCGACCTGGTCGAGGAGGCGGTCGACACCGCCCGGGGCGTGGGCGCCGTGTCCCTGGGCATGGCCGCGGGCGCGCTCACGTTCTTCATCGGCGACGGGATCATCGACCGCATGGGCGGGGAGAACCGCAAGAGCGCGGACGGCGAGCAGGCCGAGGGCTCGGGGCTGGCCATCGTGCTCGGCGCGGTGCTCGACGGCATCCCCGAGTCGATCGTGCTCGGCCTCGGGCTGCTGGCCGGCGCCGGCGTCAGCGTGGCATTCATCGTCGCGGTGTTCGTGTCCAACCTGCCCGAGGGCATCGCCGCCACCACCGGGCTCAAGGCCTCGGGCTGGGCTCCCCGGCGCATCATCGGGCTGTGGGTGCTGGTGGCGCTGGTGTCGGCGTTCGCGTCGCTGGCGGGCTTCGCCGTGTTCGACTCGGCCTCGTCCTGGACCGTGGCGTTCGTCCTCGCCTTCGCGGGCGGGGCCGTGCTGACGATGCTGGCGGACACGATGATGCCCGAGGCGTTCGAGCACGGCGGCCGCCAGGTCGGCCTGGTCACGACCGCCGGCTTCGCCCTCGCCTTCGCCCTGCACCTGTTGGAGTGATCACACTCACACCCGGTGGCGGGCCAGCGGGAGGACCAGGCTGACCTGGGCGCCGCCCCGGCTCGACCGGTCGATGGCGATGTGGCCGCCACCGGCCTCGGCCGCCTGGCGGGCGATGTCGAGGCCGAGCCCGGTCGATCCCGCCCCCGTGACGCCACGGTCGAGGGCGTCGTCGGGGGTGGCGATGCCGGGACCGGCGTCCTCCACCACCAGCCGGGCCGTGCCGTCGGCCACCGCCACCCGGACCTCGTAGGACGTCCCCTCGGGAGTGTGGGCGAAGACGTTGCCGACCAGGGCGTCGAGCGCGGCGGCGACCTCGGTGGACGACAGCGGCACCGGGC
>DATBGF010000689.1:0-7449 GCA_036558145.1 Acidimicrobiales bacterium | reverse complement strand
AGGGGTGTCCTGCGCCGGCTCGCCACCGAGTCCTGGGGCGCGGCGGCGCTGATCGCCCTGGCCGTGGGGTTCGCCTGCTACGCCGTCTGGAGGGTGATCGATGCCCTCGTCGACCGCCGCCACAAGGGCCAGGATCCGAAGGGGTTGGCCAAGCGGGCGACATCCTTCGGCCTCGGCGTGCTCTACGCGGCCTCGGCCGCCGCCGCGGTGGCGCTGGTCCGCTCCGGCTCGTCGGCCGCGGGCAGCGGGACCGGCGACGAGAAGCAGGAGACCGCCCGGGTGCTGGAGTGGCCGGGGGGCCGCTGGATCGTGCTGGCCGTGGCGCTCGGCTTCGTCGGTGCCGGCCTCTACAACCTCTACGAGGGTGTCAGCACCAAGTTCCGCAAGCAGCTCAAGACCGGCCAGATGAGCCGGGCCGTCGAGCGGTCCGCGGTGGCGTCCGGCGTCGTCGGGTACCTCGCCCGCGGTGTGGTGTTCGGCGTGGTCGGGGTGTTCCTGGCCAAGGCCGCCATCGAGTACGACCCCAACGAGGCCGTGGGGATCGACGGGGCGCTGCTCAAGGTGGCCCAGGCGTCGCACGGTCCGCTGCTGCTCGGCCTGGTGGCCGGAGGGCTGATCGCCTACGCCCTGTACTGCCTGGTGGAAGCCCGCTACCGCAAGATCTGAGGCCGGGGCGCCGGCCGGGCGGGGCATGCTGGAGGCGTGAACCGCACGGACCGGCTCTACGCCCTGGTCGAGGAGCTCCGCGCGGTGGCGCCGCGGCCCCGCACGGCCCGCCAGCTGGCCGACCGCTTCGAGGTCAGCGTGCGCACGATCGAGCGGGACCTGAACGCGCTCATGCAGGCGGGCGTCCCGCTCTACGCCACCCCGGGACCGGGCGGCGGCCACGCCATCGACTCCGCCCACACGCTGCCACCGGTCAACTTCACCTCGGACGAGGCCGCGGCGCTCGCCATCGCCCTGGCCCGGCCGGGCCGCTCGCCGCTGGCCGAAGCGCTGCGCTCGGCGCTGCAGAAGGTGCTGGCGGCCATGCCCGCGACCGAGGCGGCGGCCGCCGAGCGGCTCGCCAGCCGCGTCCACCTGATGGCCCACGACAGCGACGACCGCCCGCGGGCGGCCCGCACCATCGAGGAGGCCGTCGTGGCCGGCCGGGTGGTCGAGATCGAGTACAAGGACTCCGACGGCGCCGTGACCCACCGGGCCGTCGAGCCCATCGCGCTGATGGGTGCCAGCGACGCCTGGTACCTGATGGCCCACTGCCGCCTGCGCGGCGACATGCGGTTCTTCCGCGTCGACCGGGTGGCCGAGGCGCAACTGACCGACGAGCCCGCCCCGGTGCGGGACTACACGATCCCCGAGATCCCCAGCCACCGCGTGCGGCGCCTGTCCCTGCTCAGTGACGAATGACACCGGTGCAATTCCCGACAGGGTGTTGTCGCCGGCGGGGCGCACGGTCGCCCCATGACTGACACCAACGCACCCCGCTCCGGCGACCCGGTCACCTGGTTCGAGATCGGCAGCGACGACCCCGAGGCGACCATGGCCTTCTACGGCGAGGTCTTCGGCTGGACCTTCGAGACCCACGAGGGCTACTCGATGGTGACGACCGGCCCCGACCACCCGCTGCACGGCGGGATCAACGACACCAGCAAGGCCGGCCCGGACACGCCGCGCACCTACGCCGTCCCCTACGTCCAGGTCGAGGTCGTGGCCGACGCCTGCGCCGCGGTCGAGGCCGCGGGCGGCAAGGTCATCGCCGGCCCGGGCAGCACCCCCGAGGGGCTCGTGTTCGCCCACGTGGCCGACCCCGCCGGCAACCACATCGGCCTCTGGACCCCGCCGGCCGCCTGACGACACCGGCCGAGGTGAGTGGGCCGTTATTATAACGGCCCACTCAGTCCGAGGGAGAGCGCTGGTGGGGAGCGAGAGGGACGGGGCCGGAATGTGATGCCGTTATAATAACGGCCCTCCTGGCCCGGCGAGGAGAGGTGGAGGGCTCAGGCGGTTGCGGCTGCGGCCAGGGCCTGGTCGAAGTCGGCGCGGAGGTCGGCGACGTCCTCGAGGCCGATCGACACCCGGACCAGGCCGTCGGAGACGCCCAGCGCCGCCCGCTCGTCGGGCGTGAGGTGGGACACGATCGTGGCCGGGTGGGTCACCAGCGTCTCCGGCCCACCGAGGGACAGGGCGATGCGCGCCACCCGGGTGGCCTCGCAGAAGCGCCGCGCGGCCTCGAACCCGCCCGCCAGCTCCACCGCCAGCAGCGTGCCGCCCGCGCTCATCTGCCGCTTGGCCAGGTCGCGCTGGGGGTGCGAGTCCAGGCCCGGGTAGCTGACCGCGGCCACGGCCTCGTGGCCCTCCAGGTGCTCGGCGAGCGTCTGGGCGGTGGCGCACTGCTGGCGCACGCGCACGCCCAGCGTGCGGATCCCCCGCAGCCCGTTCCAGGCGTCGAACGGCGACGCCTGCCCGCCCTGGACGACGTGCCAGCCCCAGATGGCGTCGATCAGGTCCCGGCTGCCCGCCACCACGCCCAGCAGGGCGTCGTTGTGCCCGGCCAGGCCCTTGGTGGCCGCGTGCAGCACCAGGTCGGCCCCCAGCGCCAGCGGCTGCTGGAGGACCGGCGTGGCGAACGTCGAGTCCACCACCTTGAACGGCCCGGGCAGCGCGCAGACGGCCTCGATGTCGGTCAGCGACAGCGCCGGGTTGGCCGGCGTCTCCATGAACACGAGCTGGGTGCGGCCCGGGCGGATGGCCTCGGCGAACTGAGCGGTGTCGGTGCCGTCCACGAACGTGACGTCGATCCCGAACCGGGGACAGTGGGCGGTGAACAGCGTCGAGGTCACCGAGAACAGCTGGCGCTGCACCACGATGTGGTCGCCGCTGGAGCACAGGCCGAACACGACACCGGTCACCGCGGCCATGCCCGAGGCCGACCCCAGCGCCGCCTCGGCCCCCTCGAGCAGCGCGACCGCCTGCTCGAACTCCTGCACCGACGGGCTGCCGAAGCGCGAGTAGTAGTGGGCCGGGCGGGCCGTGCCCGCCATCTGGCGGTGGTCGTCGACCGAGCCCACCTCGTAGGTGGTCGACGGGAACAGGACCGGCGCCAGCGAGTCGCCGCTCCAGGTCCGCCCGCCGAGGATGGCGCGCGTGTCGATCGCGTGCTCCTCGTCGTGCTGGTCAGGCTCGGGCATGGAGCTCTCCCCGGTCGAGGCGGTCGATGAAGTCGCGCACGATCGCGGTGAGGTCCTCGATCTCGATGAGGAACGCGTCGTGGCCGTGCGGGCTGTCCAGCTCCGCGTACTCGGCGGGGACGCCGGCGGCCGCGGCCAGGCTGACGATCTCGCGCGACTGGTGCGGCGGGTAGAGGATGTCGCTGACGATCCCCACCGACAGCAGCGGGGCCCGCAGCCGGGCGAAGGCTGCCTCCATCCCGCCCCGGCCCCGCCCCAGGTCGTGCAGGTCCATGGCCTTGGTCAGCAGCAGGTAGCTGTTGGCGTCGAAGCGCCGCACCAGCTTGTCGCCCTGGTACTCGATGTAGCGCTCCACCTCGAAGCGCTGCCACAGCGTGAAGCCCTCGACCGGCTCGACCACCTCGCGGCCGAAGCGCTTGGTGAAGACGTCGTCGCTGCGGAAGGTCATCATCGACATCATCCGGGCCGTGGCCAGGCCCTCGTGGGGACCGTCGCCCGGCTCGGCGTCGTAGTAGTCGCCGCCGCGCCAGCGGGGGTCCATCCGGATGGCCCGCCGGCCACTGGCCCACCAGCCGATCTGGGCCGCGCTGGCGGCCGCGGCGGTGGCGATCGGCACGACGGCGCCGACCCGCTCGGGGTGCATGACGGCCCACTCCAGCGCCTGCATCCCACCCATCGACCCGCCCACGACCAGGGCCCAGCGGGCGATGCCCAGGTGGTCGGCCACGGCCGCCTGGGTGCGGACCATGTCCCGCACCGACACCACCGGGAAGCGCGAGCCCCACGGCTTGCCGTCGTCGGGATGGGGCGACGCCGGTCCGGTCGACCCCTGGCAGCCGCCGAGCACGTTGACGCACACCACGAACCACCGGTCGGTGTCCAGCATGCGGCCGGGCCCGATGGCCCCCTCCCACCAGCCCGCGCTGGCGTGCCCGGTGATGAGCGGGCCGATCGCGTGGCTGTCGCCGGTGAGGGCGTGGCAGACGAGCACGGCGTTGGCGCCGTCGGGATCGAGCTCGCCCCAGGTCTCGTAGGCCACGGTGACGCCCCGCAGCAGGCCGCCGCCCTCCAGGGCGAAGGGCCGCTCGGCGGGGAAGGACAGGAAGCGGCGGTGCCCGACGGGGTCGCCGGGCCGCCAAGCGCCGGTCACCGGCAGGGCGCTCGGATGGGCCCGGCGGAAGCCGTCGTAGCCCGTCATGGGCCGCGGCGTGCGGGCCGCCGCGTGGCGGGCCGCCGAGCGGGATGTCGCACGGGTCGAGTGTAGGGATCGGGCCATGTCGCCTCTTCGGGTCCGCACAGCCGAGGCGCCCTCCCGCAAGGGGGGCACGGACACTTGGTTGCTCCTCTCGGAGCCGCATCCCCGGTCAGACCGGGATGGCACCTTGGCTGTCCGAACCAGGTTGCCGGGCCGGCCCCTCGCGGGGACGACCGCTCCTGATGTTCGCCGGACACGCTAGCCCGTGCCGCTGCCGGCCAGTCCACTCGATTGCGCCCGCCACCACTCCGTGACCGCCTCGGGGGCGCCGTAGGCGCAGGCCGCGGCGGCCAGGAAGCGCTCGCGGGCCCGCTCCCCCGGCTGCTCGGTGTAGTCGCGCAGAGCCGCGGCGGCGCCGTCCCAGGCCCCGGCGTCGGGCGGCAGGGGCAGGGCGGCGAGGCCGGGGCCCGACACCCGCACCGCGCCGCGCTCCAGCCCGGTGCCCGCGGCCCGGCGGGCCAGCCAGGCGGTCGCCGCGGGGGCCGCGAGGGCCGCGCCCAGGTGCCACAGCTCACCCGGGTCGTGGGGCACCACGGCCAGCGCGGGCACGGACGGGACCCACGCGCCCGCCACGTCCACGGCCGCCTCCAGCGTGCGGGTCTGGGTGGCCACCACGAGCTTGGGCCGCCGGGTGCGCTCGACCCAGCGCGCCGCCGCTCCCGGCCCGGCCGCGGCCAGCACGCCGAGATCCACCACCGGTGCCTGCCAGCGGCGCTTGGCGAAGCGGACCGGCCGGGCGCCCCAGGCGCACGTCCCCCAGTCGAGCACCCCGCTGGTCACCAGCGGGGCCACGGCCGCGGGATCGTCGCCGGGAGCGTGCTCGCGCACCGCCGGGACCAGCCCGTAGTACTCGTCGCGGAACCCGGCGAAGACCGCGGCCCGCTCCCCCAGCGTGGCGCCCGAGGGGTCGGGCATCTCGGGCAGCCCGATGGCCGAGGCCCACAGCTCGCCCCAGCGGTCCACGCCCGCGCCGCCGGCCGGCCGGCGCACGAGCACGGGCGCGCAGACCCGCACGGCGGCCGCGAAGACCCGGTCCTCGTCCGCCCACAGCTCCACCAGGTCGGCGCGCTCGTCGACCGCGGCCCGCACCGCGGCGGCATCGCGGGCGGCCACCAGCGATTGGGGCTGGACCAGCACGACGCGGCCGCCGGGGCGGACCAGCTCGCAGCCGAGCAGCAGGAACAGCCAGGCCGTGTCGGTGTAGGCCCGCAGCGCTGGCCCCCAGCGCGCCCGCAGGGCCCGGCGCTCGGCGGGGCTGCGGGCGGTGTCCCGGCCGAGCTGGTTCTGGAACGGCGGGTTGCCCACCACCGCCCCGAAGCCGTCGGGCGGCGCCGCGGGCCACAGCCCGGCTCCCGCGACGAGCGGGTCCCCGAGGACCAGCCGGCCCGGCGGGGGCGGCTCCCCCGCCCACAGGGCCAGCGCCGCCTCGGCCGCGGCCAGGCCGACGGGGTCGACGTCGGCGCCCCACACCAGGTGGCGCACCACGTCCCGGCGAGCCGCCCCGGCCCGGTGCAGGCGCTCGGCCGCCGCCACCAGGAACGCGCCCCCGCCGCACGCCGGGTCGCACACGGTCATCGAGCGGTCGACCGCCCGGGCGACCAGGTGCTCGGCCAGCCAGCCGGGGGTCACGTGCAGGCCCTGGGCCCGGCGGCGCCCGCCGTCGGTGGCGGCCTCCAGGGCCTCGCCCAGCGCCTCGGCCGGTCCGACCAGCCCGGACACCGCATCGGGGACGGGGTCGGGCACGGCGCCCGCCAGCGACCACAGCGCCAGGCCCGGGTCCAAGCGGACGCCGCGGGCCCGCGCCCAGCGCGCCGCGGCTTCCGCCACCGCGGCGGCACGCTGGGCATCGGCAAGGGGGGACGTCACCGGCGCCGACGGTACCGTCGGGCGGTGGCCGGTCCCGGGATCGTCGTCGAGCGGGTGCCGCCCGCCGTCACCTTCGACCTCCGTCACCGGGTGCTGCGGGCCGGGATGCCCGCCGACAGCGTCAGGCTCCCCGCCGACGAGCACCCCGACAGCGCGGCGTTCGCGGCCCGCACGCCCGAGGGCGAGGTGGTGGGCACGGCCATCGTGACCCCCGAGCCCTGCCCCTGGGCGCCGGAGCGGTCCCCCGCCTGGCGGCTGCGGGGCATGGCCACGGCCGAGGACCGCCGCGGCACCGGCATCGGCGCCCGGCTGCTGGAGACGGCGCTGGCCCACGCGGCGGCCGAGGGGGCGGCGCTGGTCTGGTGCAACGCCCGGACACCCGCCCGCCGCTTCTACGAGCGAGCCGGGTTCCGGGTCCACGGGACCGAGTGGGTCGACCCCGACATCGGTCCTCACGTTGCGATGTGGCGGGAGATCGGGGCCTAGCCTGGACCCGGTGCGGTGGACCATCCATGGCGAACGCGAGATCTACGACTCCGAGTGGATGCGGCTGGTCCTCGTCGACGTCGAGGTCCCGGGCGTCAACCGCTTCGACCACCACGTGATCCGCTACCCCATGGCCGCGTCGGGCACGGTCGTCCACGACCCCGACCGCGGGATCCTGCTGCTGTGGCGCCACCGCTTCATCACCGACACCTGGGGCTGGGAGATCCCGGCCGGGCGCATCGAGGCGGGCGAGTCGCCCGAGCAGGCCGCGGCCCGCGAGACCGAGGAGGAGACCGGCTGGCGTCCCGGACCCCTGCGCCCGCTCGGCGCCTACGCGCCCAGCAACGGCAGCTCCGACCAGCGCTTCCACCTCTTCGTGTCCGACGGCGCCACCCACATCGGTGACCCCACCGACGTCGGCGAGTCCGAGCGCATCGCCTGGCATCCCGTCGCCGGCGTCCGTGAGCTCATCGCCCGCGGCGAGATCAACGACGGCCTGTCGCTCACGGCCCTGCTGTGGGCACTGGCCTTCCCCGCCACCCTCGACACGGTGCCGTAGCTAGGGCGACGCCTCGATCCCCGGCGTCGCCTTCAGCGCGTCCAGCGCCTTGCCCCGGTCCTTGACGTAGCGGTCGAAGAAGTTCAGCGCGGCGT
>DATBGF010000688.1:0-26842 GCA_036558145.1 Acidimicrobiales bacterium | reverse complement strand
TGCCGGAGACCGACACCGCGTTCGTGGGCGTGTCGCGCAACGAGGAGACGCTGCAGCCCGAGCCCTACATGAACTCGGTGCCCGCCGATCTGGCAGGCCGGCCGGTCCTGGTGCTCGACCCCATGCTGGCCACCGGCGGGTCGCTCGCCCACGCCTGCAAGCTGCTGGCCGACCGGGGCGCCGGCGAGCTGACCGGCGTGTGCGTGCTGGCCGCGCCCGAGGGCATCGCCCACATCGAGGAGTCGGGCCTGGTGGCCCGGGTGGTCACCGCCGCGGTCGACAGCCACCTGGACCCCCGCGCCTTCATCGTCCCCGGCCTCGGCGACGCGGGCGACCGGTTGTTCGGGACCGCCTAGTCAGATCCGGTCGTGGGCCCGGAGGATGGCCAGGGCCCGGACCGTGGCGTAGCCGCGCCACTCCAGCGCGGCCGCCGGGGAGTAGGGGTGGAAGTCGATGTCCCAACCGCCGTCGGGATGCTGCTCCCCGGCCAGGCGGTCGAGGTCGACCTCGATGACGGCCGGGTCGATGTGGCGGCGCAGCGGGCGGTCGGGCCACGGGGACAGGTCGAGGGGCCGGAGCTTCTCGTCCTCCGCCCCGCCGGCCACGCCCAGCTCGGCCGAGGGCGGCAGGGTCGCGGCGTGGCGGGCCAGCAGCTCCTCCGCCTCGGGCGCCACCTCGCCGGCGACGGCCGTGTCGAGGAAGTCCAGGGAGAACAGCAGCTCGATGGCGAAGTCGACCGTGGCGCGGGCCGCGAGCGTGTCCAGGCAGTAGCGGGTGGCCCGGCCCAGCCACTCGTGTCCCGCCACCGCCGGGTCGTGCCGCGCCACCCGCCAGGCCGCGGCGGTGACGGCCGAGGTGATGTGCAGCGAGGACGTGCCGTGGTCGGCGTCCGCCCAGAACGGGGCGGTGGCGGTGGCATCGGCCACCGGCAGGGCGAAGGCCATGCCGCCGTCGGGGCGCGTGATCGACGCCAGCCAGTCGCAGAGCTGGACCGCCCGGTGGTCGGCCACGGCTGCCTCCTCGAACACCTCGAAGGCGTGGAGGGCGCCGCCCGGCTGGCTCTCGGGGGCCCGGAAGTCGGGCTCCAGGCCCCAGCCGTAGCCGCCGTCGGGGTTGCGGTACGCCTCCAGGGCCCCGAGGGCGCCCGCCCCGGCCGCACCGTCGAACAACACCTCGGCCCGGCGGCGGTCGAGCGCACGGGCGTGGCCGATCAGGAACCTGCGGGCCGCGGCCACGTCGACATCGGGAGTCGTGATGGTCATGCCCCCATGGTGAGCCGCCGCACCGCCAGGGTCTTGAACGTTCCGGCCATCGGTCAGGAGACCAGCCGGACCGCCTCGTCCAGCAGGGACCCGACCGTCGCCGCGCCCCGGGCGCGGGCGCCGGCCACGTCTCCGCCCGTCACGGGGACGACGGCCTCGGCGTAGCACTTGAGCTTGGGCTCGGTCCCCGAAGGCCGGACCACCAGGCGCAGGCCGTCGGCCCGCAGCACGATGCCCTCGGTCGGGGGCAAGCGCTTCCCTAGGCGGAGGTCCTCGACCTCGCTGACCGCCGCGCCCGCCAGGGTCGCGGGCGGTGAAGCGGCGAGGGCATCCACCGCCGCTTGCATCCGGGCCAGCCCGTCGACGCCCTCCACCCGCAGGGAGCGCTGGCGGGTGGCGTGGACGCCCAGCTCGCGGGCCAGGTCGTCCAGCCGGTCGAGCACGGTGCGCCCCGCCGCCTTCTCGGCCGCCGCCAGCGAGGCGAAGGCGAGGGCGGCGGTGATGCCGTCCTTGTCCCGCACGAGCGTGCCCACGCAGGACCCGAGCGCCTCCTCGTAGCCGTAGACGAAGCGCAGGTCCGGCCGGTCGGTGGCCGCCCGGGCGATCCACTTGAACCCGGTGAGCGTCTCCGCGCAGTGGACGCCCCTTGCCTCGGCCAGCCGGGCCAGCATCGACGACGACACCACGGTGGTCGCCACCAGCCGGTCGCCGCCCGAGCCCGCGGCCAGCAACCAGTCGGCCAGCACGACGCCGATCTCGTCCCCGCTGAGCGGGCGCCACCCCCCGGGGGCGGCCGGGTCCGGCACCGCCACCGCCAGCCGGTCGGCGTCGGGATCGTTGGCCACGACCAGGTCGGCCCCCTCGGCCGCGGCCAGGTCGAGGGCCAGGTCGAGGGCGCCGGGCTCCTCGGGGTTGGGGAACGCCACCGTGGGGAAGTCGGGGTCGGGCGCGCCCTGGAGGGCGACGACCTGGCAGGGCGGGAAGCCGGCCCGGGCCAGCACCTCGACGAGGAGGTCCCGGCCCACCCCGTGCAGCGGCGTGTAGACGATCTTCAGCTGCCGGGGGCCCTCGCCCGCCTGGGCCAGCGCCCCGGCCACGTAGGCCTCGACGAGGTCGTCGCCCACCGGCGCGATGCCGTCGCCCGCCCGCGGCACCGACGCCAGCGGCCCCACCGCGTCGATGCGCGCGGAGATCTCGCCGTCGGCGGGCGGCACGATCTGGGCCCCGTCGCCCAGGTAGACCTTGTAGCCGTTGTCCCGGGGCGGGTTGTGGCTGGCGGTGACGACGATGCCGGCGCACGCGCCGAGGTGCAGCACCCCGAAGGCCATCACCGGCGTGGGCAGCGGCCGGTCGGCCAGCCGCACCGGGAAGCCCGCGCCCGCCAGGACCTCGGCCGCGTCCCGGGCGAAGCGGTCGGAGCGGTGGCGGGCGTCGAAGCCCACCACCACCGGCTCGCCGCGGTGGCCGGTGTCGCCGAGGTAGGCGGCGAGCCCGGCGGTGGCCCGGATGACCACGGCGCGGTTCATGCGGTTGGGCCCCGCCCCCATCTCGCCCCGCAGGCCCGCGGTGCCGAACTGCAGCCGCGCGCCGAAGCGATCCGCCAGCGCCGCGACATCGGGGCCGTCCGGGCCGTCCAGCAGCCCGTCCAGCTCGGCCCGGGTCTCGGGGTCGGGATCCTCGTCCCGCCAGGACCGGGCGGCCGCGACCAGCGCGGCTTGGTCGCTCACAGGCGATCGACCACCGCGGCCAGCAGGTCGCCCATGCGCTCGGCCGACCGGCGGCCGGCTTCGAGCACCTCGGTGTGGTCCAGCGGCTCGGCCCCCAGGCCCGCCGCCGGGTTGGTGACCAGCGACAGGCCCAGCACCTCCAGGCCCAGGTGGCGGGCGGCGATGGCCTCCCACACCGTCGACATGCCCACCAGGTCCGCCCCCAGGGTGCGCAGCATGCGGATCTCGGCCGGCGTCTCGTAGTGCGGGCCGGGCAGCCCCGCGTACACGCCCTCGGGCAGGCTGGGGTCGACCTCGCGGGCGAGCGTTCGCAGGCGCAACGAGTACGCCTCGATCAGGTCGACGAAGCGGGCCGGCAGCCCGCCGGCCAGCGGGCCCGCCACGGGCGAGCCGCCCGTGAGGTTGAGGTGGTCGGCCATGAGCACCGGCTGGCCCACGCCCAGGTCCTCGCGGATGCCGCCCGCCGCGTTGGTCAGCACGATCGTGTGGCAGCCCGCGGCGTGGGCCGTGCGCACCCCGTGCACGACGGTGGCGGGGTCGTGGCCCTCGTAGGCGTGGACCCGGCCGAGGAACACCAGCACCGGCCGCCCACGCGGCGTGCGGACCGACCGGACCGTGCCCGCGTGGCCGGACACCGTGGCGGCCGGGAACCCGCCGAGGTCGGCCGCGGCCACCTCGGCCACCGCCTCGCCCAGCCGGTCGGCCGCGGGGCGCCAGCCCGAGCCCAGCACCACCGCCACCTCGTGGCGCTCGACGCGGGTTGCCTTGGCCAGGGCGCGGGCGGCGCCCTGCGCGCGGTCGAACGGGTCGGAGGGCTCGACGATCACGGGGGCCGACGGTAGCGCCCGTTCCACAGGCGGTGAGCCATCTGCCCTCCCGTCCGGCCCATGACCAGGCAGGAGGACCGTCGTCCCCCGTTCGGAGGGGGAAATGTGACTACTGTGCGGGCCGTGGCCTGCGGGTCACTCGTTCCACGACAGGGAGATACGAACGAGATGCGGCAAAGACGGTGGGTGAAGGTCTTCGGTGTGCTGCTCGGCTTGGCGCTCGTCGCCGCCGCGTGCGGCGAAGACAAGGACGACGACAGCAGCAGCGACACCACGGAGAGTGGCGGTGGCAGCAGCAGTGACTTCACTGCCTGCCAAGTCACCGACACCGGCGGGGTCGACGACCGGTCGTTCAACCAGACGGCGTTCAAGGGCCTGCAGGACGCAGCGTCCGAGCTGGGCTTCGAGCCCAACTACCTGGAGTCGACGAGTGAGGCCGACTTCGCGCCGAACATCGACGAGCTGATGTCCCAGAACTGCAAGCTGATCATCACGGTCGGCTTCCTCCTGGGCGACGCCACCGCCGAGGCGGCGCAGGCCAACCCCGACCAGCTCTTCGCCATCGTCGACAACGACCTGTTCGACACCGCGACCGAGCAGGACCGGAACTTCGACAACGTGGCCGAGCTCGTGTTCTCGACCGACCAGGCCGCGTTCCTCGCGGGCTACCTGGCCGCGGGCATGACCAAGACCGGCACGGTGGGCACCTACGGCGGCATCAACCTGCCGACGGTGAACATCTTCATGAAGGGCTTCCAGCTCGGCATCGAGCAGTACAACGAGGACAACAGCACGGACGTGAAGCTGATCGGGTGGGACAACGCCGCCAACGACGGCCTGTTCACCGGTGACTTCACCGACCAGGCCAAGGGCCGTGCCACCACGCAGAGCCTGCTCGACCAGGGCGCCGACATCATCATGCCGGTGGCCGGTCCGGTGGGCCTCGGCTCCATCGAGGCCGTCCAGGCCTCGGGGGGCGACGCCAAGCTGATCTGGGTCGACACCGACGGCTGCGTGTCGGTCGAGGAGAGCTGCGACCTGTTCCTGACCTCGGTCATGAAGAACATGGACGTCGCGGTCAAGGACATCACCGTGGCTGCGTCCAAGGGTGAGTTCGAGGGCGGCACCAACCAGGGCACGCTCGAGAACGACGGCGTGGGCATCGCCCCGTTCCACAGCTTCGACGACCAGGTCCCCCAGGAGCTCAAGGACAAGCTCGACGAGCTCAAGCAGAAGATCATCGACGGGGACATCCAGACGTCGCCGCCGTCCTGAGCTACACCTGAGCACATGAAGGTCGAGCTCCGGGGCATCACCAAGCGGTTCCCCGGCGTCGTGGCCTGCGATGGCGTGGACCTCTCCGTGCAAGACGGAGAGGTCCACGCCCTGCTCGGCGAGAACGGCGCAGGCAAGTCCACGCTCATGAACATCCTCGTCGGGCTGTACCGGCCCGACGAGGGCGAGATCCTGCTCGACGGCGAGCCACTCGCCGCCCGCTCGCCGGCGGACTCGATCGCCGCCGGGGTGGGCATGGTGCACCAGCACTTCATGCTCGTGCCCGTGTTCACCGTGGCCGAGAACGTCATCCTCGGCATCGAGCCCACCGGGCCGCTCGGCAGCCTCGACCGGGACGAGGCGCGCCGGCGCGTGGTCGAGCTGTCCGACACCTACGGCCTGGCCGTCGACCCCGACGCCACCGTGGAGGACCTGCCCGTCGGCGTCCAGCAACGGGTCGAGATCCTCAAGGCCCTCTACCGGGACGCCAGCTGCCTCATCCTCGACGAGCCCACGGCCGTGCTCACGCCGAGCGAGATCGACGAGCTGATGGGCATCATCCGCCGGCTGGCCGAGGGCGGCCGGTCCATCATCTTCATCAGCCACAAGCTGCGCGAGGTCACCGCGGTGGCCAACCAGATCACCGTGCTGCGGGGCGGCAAGGTGGTGGGCACGACCACGCCCGCCGAGGCCGACGAGCAGGCGCTGGCCTCCATGATGGTGGGCCGCGAGGTCCAGCTGGTGGTGGACAAGACGCCGGCCGAGCCGGGCGACGCGGTCCTCGAGGTCGAGGATCTCGTCGTCACCGACGACCGCGGCCAGCGGGTCGTGGACGGCGTCTCGTTCGAGGTGCGGGCGGGCGAGATCCTGGCCATCGCCGGCGTGCAGGGCAACGGCCAGACCGAGCTGGTCGAGGCCATCTGCGGCATGCGGGCGCCCGAGGCGGGCAGGGTGCGCCTCGCAGGCGACGACGTCACCGGCGCCGGCCCCGACCACCTCTTCGCCGCCGGTCTGGCCCACGTCCCCGAGGACCGCCAGCGCGACGGCCTCATCGGCACCTTCGCGGTGTCGGCCAACATGGTCCTCAACCAGGTGCGCAAGGCCCCGTTCTCCCGGGGCCTGCGGCTCAACCGCAAGGCCGTGCGCCAGCACGCCGGGCGCCTGGTGCAGGAGTTCGACGTGCGCACGCCGTCCGTGGACGCCGCCGCGTCCACGCTGTCGGGCGGCAACCAGCAGAAGGTCATCATCGCCCGCGAGTTCTTCCACGCCGACAAGCTGCTGGTGCTGTCCCAGCCCACCCGCGGCCTCGACGTCGGCTCCATCCAGTACATCCACCGCCAGGTCGTGGCCAAGCGCGACCTCGGCACGGCCGTGCTGCTCAACTCGTCCGAGCTGGACGAGGTCCTGGCGCTGGCCGACCGCATCGCCGTGATCTACCGGGGCCGCCTGGTCGGCGTGGTCGAGCGGGCCGAGGCCAACCGCGAGCTGATCGGCCTGCTGATGGCGGGCGCGGTCGAGCAGGCCGCCGAGGTCGAGCCGGTCGAGGAGGAAGAGGTGACCGTGACATGACCACCGCCACGGACGCACCCCCGGAACCGCCGGCCGAACCGCCCGAGGCCGAGGAGGGCCGGCCGCGCGACGGCGCCGCGGCCCGCGCCCTCGCCCTGCTGAAGGCGGCGGGCAACGCGCTGCTCATCCCGTTCCTGGCCCTGGTGACCGCGCTGGCCATCGGCGGCCTGGTCATCATCTTCACGACGCCCGACGTCCTCAGCCAGTGGAACTCGTTCATCGCCGACCCGGTCGGCGCCCTCCAGGCGTCCTGGGACGTGGTCTACGAGGCCTACCACGCCCTGTGGCAGTCGTCGCTGGGATCGGCCCACGCCCTGGGCCGCACCCTGACCGAGGCCACGCCGCTGGCGCTCACCGGCCTGTCGGTCGCGCTGGCCTTCAAGGCCGGGCTGTTCAACATCGGCGCCGCCGGCCAGCTCGTGATCGGCGCCACGTGCGCCGGTTGGGTGGGCTTCACATGGGACCTGCCCGCCCCCATCCACCTGCCGCTCGCCATCCTGGCCGGGTTCGCGGGCGGGGCGGCGTGGGGCTCGATCGCAGGTGTCCTCAAGGCGCGCACCGGGGCGCACGAGGTGATCACCACGATCATGCTCAACTACATCTCCTACAACCTGCTCAACTACGCGCTGCGATCGGACGCGTTCCAGCCGGCGGGCCGCGACGACCTCATCTCCAAGGCCGTGAAGCCCAGCGCCCGCCTGCCGAACTACAACTTCGGCGAGCTGACCGTGAACGCGGGCCTGTTCCTGGCCATCGCCGCCGCGGTGATCGTGTGGTGGCTGCTGGAGCGCTCCACGGTCGGGTTCCGGCTCAAGGCCGTGGGCGCCAACCCGTTCGCCTCCCGCTACGCGGGCATGAGCGTCGGGGCCATCTACATCCTGGCCATGCTGCTCGCCGGCGGCCTGGCCGGCCTGGGCGGGACGGTCAACATCCTGGGCCGCCCGAGCTTCAGCCTGACGGGCCAGTACTACTTCTTCCTGGGCTTCGACGGCATCGCCGTGGCCCTGCTGGCCCGGGCCAACCCCATCGGCGTGCTGGGGGCCGCGTTCCTGTTCGGCGTGCTGCGCTCGGGGTCCACCGGCATGCAGGCGGCCACGTCCACCCCCGTCGACATCATCCTCGTGATCCAGGCCCTCATCATCCTGTTCGTGGCCGCCCCCGCCATGGTCCGTGCGATCTACCGCATCAAGGCGGGCCGGGGCACGGGCGCCACCTTCACCACGAGCTGGGGGAGCTAGATGACGGCGACGCTCACCGACGAGCTGCCCCCGGCCGGCGAGGCTCCCGAGCCCGAGGTGGCGATCGAGGCCCAGCACGACCGGCGCCGAACCGGCTTCGGCGTGGCCACGATCCTGCTCGGCGTGGTGATGCTGGTGAGCTTCGGGCTCGGCAGCGAGTCGGGCCTGGACTCCACGTTCGCCTTCAGCCGCAAGGGCGTCCTCACCCAGGTGCCCGACCTCACCATGCCGGCCCGCACCACCGTGCTCCCGCTGGCGATCCTCGTCATCGTGGCCGGCATCGTGGTGGTGGCCACGGCCCGGGCCCGCCGTTACGCCTACCTCGTTTTCGGCGTGTCGGTCGCCCTGTTCACCATCGCGCTGCTGATCTGGGCGGCGCGGGACGGGTCGGTGAGCATCATCGGCCTCATCGACGGCGCGGTGTTCCGCAGCACGCCCCTGGCCCTCGGTGCCCTGGCCGGGCTGCTGTGCGAGCGCTCCGGTGTGGTCAACATCGCCATCGAGGGCATGCTCCTCACGGCCGCGTTCACGGCCGCCATCACGTCGGCCGCGTCCGGCAGCCCCTGGGTGGGGCTCTTCGCCGGCATGGCCGCCGGTCTGGTGCTGGGCGCCTTCCTCGGCGTGCTGTCGATCAAGTACCAGGTCGACCAGATCATCGGCGGCACCGTCATCAACATCTTCGCCCTGGGCATGACGAGCTACCTGGCGGCGCAGATCCTGGCGGACTACCCGCACCTCAACGAGCCCGCCTCGTTCACGCCGTTCGGCATCCCGCTGCTCAACCGGCTGCCGCTGGTGGGGCCGGTGCTGTTCGACAACACGATCTACGCCTACATCATGTTCATCCTGGTGATCGTCCTGTGGTGGGCGCTGTTCCGCACCCGCTGGGGCCTGCGGGTGCGCTCGGTGGGCGAGCACCCCCGGGCCGCCGACACCGTGGGCATCAAGGTGCTGCGCACCCGCTACCGGTCCGTGATGATGGGCGGCGTGGTGGCCGGCATCGGCGGCACGTGGTTCACGCTCGACGCCACGGGCAGCTTCACCGAGAACATGACCTTCGGGAAGGGCTACATCGCGCTCGCCGCGCTCATCTTCGGCCGCTGGCACCCGGTGGGCGCCCTCCTGGCCGCGCTGCTGTTCGGCTTCACCGAGGAGCTGCAGACCCGGCTGGCCCTGCTGAACACGCCCATCCCGTCCGACTTCCTGCTGATGCTCCCCTACATCGTGACGATCGTGGTGGTGGCCGGGCTCGTCGGGCGCTCCCGCCCGCCCGCCGCCGACGGCCAGCCCTACGTGGCGGGCTAGGCGCCGGTGGCCGGCACGCTGATCGACTGGGAGGCCCTGCGGGCCGCGGCGGCCGAGGCCGCGCAGAGGGCGTACGCCCCCTACTCCGAGTTCCCGGTGGGAGCGGCCGGACTGGTCGACGACGGCCGCGTCGTGGCCGGGTGCAACGTGGAGAACGCCTCCTACGGGCTGACCTTGTGTGCCGAGTGCGGCCTGGTGTCCGCCCTGCACGCCGGGGGCGGCGGCCGGCTCGTGGCGGTGGCCGTCACCGATCCGTACGGCCACGACCTGGCGTGCTGCGGACGCTGCCGCCAGCTGCTGTTCGAGGCGGGGGGCGCCGACCTGCTGGTCAACGAGCGGCCCATGTCCGAGTGGCTCCCGGGCGCCTTCGGCCCGGACGAGCTGGGCTGATGGCGACCGACGTCCTCGACGTCATCCGCACCAAGCGCGACGGCGGGGAGCTGTCCGGCGAGCAGGTGCGGTTCTTCGTCGAGGGCTACACGGCCGGGACCATCGCCGACGAGCAGGCGGCGGCGCTGTGCATGGCCATCCTGCTGCGGGACATGGCCGCGGACGAGCTCGCCACCTGGACCCAGGCGATGATCGACTCCGGCGAGCGCCTCGACCTGTCTGGTGTCGGCCGGCCCACGGTCGACAAGCACTCGACCGGCGGCGTGGGCGACAAGGTGTCGCTGGTGCTGGCCCCGCTGGTGGCGGCGTGCGGGGCCGCGGTCCCCCAGCTGTCGGGCCGGGGGCTGGGCCACACCGGCGGCACGCTCGACAAGCTGGAGGCCATCGCCGGCTGGCGGGCCACGCTGTCGACCGACGAGGTGGTGGCGCAGCTGCGCGACGTGGGCGCGGTGATCTGTGCGGCCAGCGACACCCTCTGCCCCGCCGACCGCAAGCTCTACGCCCTGCGCGACGTCACGGCCACCGTCGAGGCCATCCCGCTCATCGCCAGCTCGATCATGTCCAAGAAGATCGCCGAGGGCACCAGGGCGCTGGTCCTCGACGTCAAGGTGGGCTCGGGCGCGTTCCTGCCCGAGATCGACCGGGCCCGCCGCCTGGCCGAGACCATGGTGGCCCTGGGCCAGGCCCACGACGTCCGCACCGTGGCGCTCATCACCGACATGGACGCGCCGCTGGGACGGGCCGCGGGCAACGGCCTCGAGGTGGCCGAGGCGGTCGAGGTGCTGCGCGGCGGCGGCCCGGACGACCTGATCGAGGTGACGGTGGCGCTGGCCCGCGAGATGGTGGCGCTGGCCGGCCTGGCCGGAGGCGGTCCCGGCCCCGGCGGCGGACGCCCGGCGACCGATCCCGCCGCGCTGCTGGCCGACGGGCGGGCGCTGGCGGTGTGGGAGTCCATGATCCGGGCCCAGGGCGGCGACCCCGCCGCCCCGCTGGCCGAGGCCCCGACCCGCTACGTGGTGCCGTCGCCCGGCAATGGCTACCTGCGGCGCCTCGACGCCCGGGCCGTGGGCGTGGCCGTCTGGCGCCTGGGCGCCGGCCGGTCCCGCAAGGAGGACCCGGTGTCCCCCATCGCCGGGGCGGTGTGCCTACGCAAGCCGGGGGACACGCTCAGCACCGGCGATCCGGTCCTGGAGCTGCACCTCGACGACGAGTCCCGCCTCCCCGGCGCCCTCGCCGCCCTGGAAGGCGCCATCTCCGTGGGGCCCGAGCCCCCCGATCCCCGTCCCCTGGTCATCGAACGGATCGCGTGACGGCTGGTTAGCCTGGGGTATGGCACCCCCCACGCTCGAGCAGATCCGGCGGGCTCCCAAGGTCGTGCTGCACGACCACCTCGACGGAGGGCTCCGCCCCGCCACCGTGGTCGACCTCGCCCGCGACGCGGGCCACACGCTGCCGACCACTGACGTGGACGACCTGGCGCGCTGGTTCGCCGAAGGCGCCCGCCGCCGCGACCTCGACCTCTACCTGGAGACGTTCGAGCACACGGTGGGCGTCATGCAGACCAAGGACGCCCTGGTGCGGGTGGCGTCCGAGTGCGCCGAGGACCTCGCCGACGACGGCATCGTGTACGCCGAGGTGCGCTTCGCCCCCGAGCTCCACATCCAGGCGGGGCTGTCGCTCGACGAGGTCGTGGAGGCGGTGCTGGAGGGCTTCCGCCTGGGCAGCGCGGGGCGGGGCATCGCCATCGGGACGCTGGCGACCGCGATGCGCCACGCGGCCAACTCCAGCGAGATCGCCGAGCTGGCGCTGCGCCACCGCGACGACGGCGTGGTCGGCTTCGACATCGCGGGCAGCGAGGCGGGCAACCCGCCCACCCGCCACCTGGCCGCCTTCCAGGAGATCGCCAAGGCCAACAGCCACATCACGATCCACGCGGGCGAGGCGTTCGGCCTGCCCTCGATCTGGGAGGCGCTGCAGCTGTGCGGGGCCGAGCGCCTCGGCCACGGCGTCCGCATCGTCGACGACATCACCGTCGACGAGACCGGGCGGGCGCACCTGGGCCTGCTGGCCGCCTTCGTGCGGGACCGGCGCGTCGCACTGGAGATGTGCCCCACCTCCAACGTCCACACGGGCGCGGCGCCGTCGATCGCCGAGCATCCCATCGGGCTGCTGACCCGCCTGCGCTACCGGGTCACGGTCAACACCGACAACCGGCTCATGTCCGACATCACGTTGAGCCAGGAGTTCCACAACCTGGTCGAGGCGTTCGGCTGGGGCTGGGACGAGATCGAGTGGTTCACGGTCAACGCCATGAAGTCGGCGTTCTGGCCCTTCGACCAGCGCCTTCGCATCATCCAGGGGATCATCAAGCCCGGCTTCGCGTCGCTGCGGGCCGAGGAGCTCTGAACCCCGATCCCGAAGCTGGAAGTAACCTGAACGGGTGACTGCGACCGCCGACCTCGCCGACGTCACGGCGTCGGCTGCCACGCTGCGCCGGTTCCTGCACGGGCTGCCCGGCGTGGACCAGGTCGGGGTCGAGGCCAGGGCCGCGGGGCTGGCCACCCGGTCGATCAAGACCACGGCCAAGCAGTTCGCCCTCGATCTGGCCGTGAGCATGATCGACCTCACCACGCTGGAGGGCCAGGACACACCGGGCAAGGTGCGGGCGCTGTGCGCCAAGGGGCGCCGGCCCGACCCGTCCGACCCGTCGTGCCCGCCGGTGGCCGCCATCTGCATCTACGGCGACCTGGTGCCGGTGGCCGCGGAGGCGCTCGCCGGCTCGGGGATCCACGTGGCCGCGGTGGCGACCGCCTTCCCCTCGGGCCGGGCGCCGCTGGACGTGAAGCTGGCCGACGTACGGGCCGCGGTCGACGCCGGGGCCGACGAGATCGACATGGTCATCGACCGTGGCGCGTTCCTGGCCGGGCGCTACCTCGAGGTCCACGACGAGATCGTGGCCACCAAGCAGGCGTGCGGCGACGCCCACCTCAAGGTCATCCTCGAGACCGGCGAGCTGGCCACCTACGACAACGTCCGGCGGGCCTCGTGGCTGGCCATGCTGGCGGGCGCCGACGTCATCAAGACCTCCACCGGCAAGGTCTCCCCCGCCGCCACCCTGCCGGTGACGCTGGTGATGCTGGAGGCGGTGCGGGACTTCCGGGCCCAGACCGGCCGCCAGGTGGGGGTCAAGGCCGCGGGCGGCATCCGGGCCGCCAAGGACGCGGTCCGCTACCTCGTGGTGGTCAACGAGACCTGCGGGGACGACTGGCTCACGCCCGACTACTTCCGCTTCGGCGCCTCGTCGTTGCTCAACGACCTGCTCATGCAGCGGCGCAAGCTGTCCACCGGCTGGTACTCCGGCCCCGACTACTTCACCTTGGACTGATGACGTTCGACTACGCGCCTGCTCCCGAGTCGGCCTCGATCGTCGACATCGCGCCCAGCTACGGCCTCTACATCGGGGGCGAGATGGTCGAGCCGGTCGACGGCACCCGGTTCAAGACCGTCAACCCCGCCACCGAGGAGGTGCTGTCCGAGATCGCCGCGGCCGGCCCGGGCGACGTGGACCGGGCGGTGGCCGCCGCCCGCGCCGCCTACGACGGGACGTGGTCCCGCCTGCCGGCCCGGGCCCGGGGCAAGTACCTGTACCGCATCGCCCGCATCCTCCAGGAGCGCTCCCGGGAGCTGGCGGTGCTGGAGACGATCGACAACGGCAAGCCGATCCGGGAGAGCCGCGACGTCGACCTGCCGCTGGTAGCGGCGCACTTCTTCTACTACGCGGGCTGGGCCGACAAGCTCGGCTACGCCGGCTTCGGCCCCGATCCCCGGCCTCTCGGCGTGGCCGCCCAGGTCATCCCCTGGAACTTCCCGCTGCTCATGCTGGCCTGGAAGATCGCCCCCGCCCTCGCCTGTGGCAACACGGTCGTCCTCAAGCCGGCCGAGACGACCCCGCTGACCGCGCTGGCCTTCGCCGACATCTGCCGCCAGGCCGACCTGCCGCCCGGGGTGGTCAACATCGTGACCGGGGCGGGCGACACCGGCCGGGCGCTGGTCGAGCACCCCGGGGTGGACAAGGTGGCGTTCACCGGCTCGACGGAGGTGGGCCGCCAGATCGCCCGCTCCGTCGCCGGGTCCCGCAAGAAGCTCACGCTGGAGCTCGGCGGCAAGGCGGCCAACATCGTCTTCGACGACGCCCCGCTGGACCAGGCCGTCGAGGGCATCGTCAACGGGATCTTCTTCAACCAGGGCCACGTGTGCTGCGCGGGCAGCCGGCTGCTGGTGCAGGAGTCGATCGTCGAGGACCTGATGGGCCAGCTCAAGCGCCGCCTCGGCACCATCCGGCTGGGCGATCCGCTGGACAAGAACACCGATCTCGGCGCCATCAACAGCCCCGAGCAGCTGGCCCGCATCCGCGAGCTGTCGAGCGTGGGCGAGGCCGAGGGCGCCGAGCGCTGGTCCCCGCCCTGTGACCTGCCCGAGCGCGGCTACTGGTTCCCGCCCACGGTCTTCACCGGCGTGTCCCAGGCCCACCGCATCGCCCGGGAGGAGATCTTCGGACCGGTCCTGTCGGTGCTGACGTTCCGCACCCCGGACGAGGCGCTGGAGAAGGCCAACAACACCCCGTACGGCCTCTCCGCCGGCGTGTGGACCGAGAAGGGCAGCCGCATCCTCTGGATGGCCCAGCGCCTGCGGGCCGGGGTGGTGTGGGCCAACACGTTCAACCGCTTCGATCCGACCAGCCCGTTCGGCGGCTACAAGGAGTCGGGCTACGGCCGCGAGGGCGGCCGCCACGGGCTGGAGGCGTACCTCGATGTCTGACCCCGACGGCCGGCTGGCGGTCCGCAAGACCTACAAGCTCTACATCGGCGGCGCCTTCTCCCGCTCGGAGTCGGGCCGCACCTACGAGGTGTCCTCCGCGCACGGCGGGTTCCTGGCCAACGCCGCCCTCGCCTCCCGCAAGGACGCCCGCGACGCGGTCGTGGCCGCCCGCAAGGCCGTCGCCGGCTGGTCCGGCGCCACCGCCTACAACCGGGGCCAGGTCCTGTACCGGGTGGCGGAGATGCTGGAGGGCCGGCGCGCCCAGTTCGTGGCCGAGGTGGCCGACGCGGAGGGGCTGAAGCCGCGCCCGGCCGGCGAGGTGGTCGACGCGGCCATCGACCGCTGGGTCTGGTACGCGGGCTGGAGCGACAAGATCCACCAGGTGCAGGGCTCGTCCAACCCCGTCGCCGGCCCGTACTTCGACTTCTCGGTGCCCGAGCCCACCGGCGTGGTGGCGGTCGTGGCGCCGCCCGACTCGTCGCTGCTGGGCCTGGTGTCGGTCGTGGCCCCGATCGTCGTGACCGGCAACACGGCCGTCGTCGTGGCGTCGGAGGAGCGCCCGCTGCCCGCGATCACGCTGGCCGAGGTGCTGGCCACCTCGGACCTGCCGGGCGGGGTGGTCAACCTGCTCACCGGCCGGGCCGCCGAGATCGCCCCGTGGCTGGCCTCGCACATGGACGTCAACGCCATCGACCTGGCGGGCGTCACCGACACGGCGCTGGCCACCGAGCTGGAGGCCGCCGCGGCCGAGAACCTCAAGCGGGTCGTCCGCCCGCCCGAGACCTCGCCCGACTGGTCCGCCGACCCGGGCCTGGACCGCATGCTGGCCTTCCTGGAGACCAAGACGGTCTGGCACCCGGTCGGGATCTAGTGCTGGTCGTAGGGCACCGGCTCGACGGGCTGGGGTGACGGCGCGGGGCTGCCCGGCCGGACCAGCCCGACCAGCCACTCGACCAGCCGGTAGCCCTGGTAGGCCAGCCAGCCGGGGAGCGAGCCGAACACGGTCCACCACAGCGAGTACCCGGCGATGACCCCGGCCGGGAACTGCTCGCCCCACAGCAGGGCCGCGGGGACCGGAGCGAGCAGGCCGAGGGCCACCGCCCACCACGGGCCCGTGACCAGGCCCCAGACGAACAGCGCGGAGCCGAGCGCGGCGATGAGCCCCCACAGGATGAGGGCGAGGCGCTGGCCCACGCTGTGCCAGCGGGTGTTGGCCACGACCGCGGTCCACATCAGGTAGGACCGCACCGGCGGCACGCCGGACGCCTGGAGCAGGTCACGGAACCGCACGTCCGCCTGCTCGGGCGTGAGCTGCCACGCGGGTGGCAGCACCGCCGGCGTGGGGCTGTCGTCGTCGTTGCCCACCAGCAGGTCGTGCACCAGCGACGCGGCGGTGTGACGGCCGTGGCGCCGGGCGAACCAGCCGAGGTAGAGCGGGATCGACGCCAGGTCGGTGCGGCTGAGCCACTCGGGCTCGATGACCAGCGTCGCCCCCTCGGGTGTGGGCGGCCAGGTGACGACGAGCCGCTCCTGCACGGCGAACTGGTCGTCGTCGATCTGGCGCAGCACGACGCGCATCGGCTGCGGTGGCGGTGGATCCGCGGAGAACGGCGTGCTGTCTACGGACCAGAAGCTCGGGATGTCGGACGTGGCCGCAGCGTACCCAGGCGCCTACCCGGCCGCGGACAGGACCTCGCTCCCATAGCCCAGCCCGAACAGGATGCGCTCGAACGTGAGGCGATGGACCTCGTCCAGGAACCAGGGCGGGATGTCGAGGTGGTCGCCCGGGTGGGTGAGCAGGAGGCAGTCGTCGCCCACGTTGACGGCCTGGTCACACGTTCCCTTGGCGGGCCCGAACGGGACCGTCCCGTCCTCGGTGGCGTTGACCATGATCACCGCCGGCCGGCCGGCGGGCGGCGCCGTGAAGCTGAGGCCGTGGAGCGCCACGGCGCCGGCCGCGGGCGTCGTCGCCGGGCCCCGCGTGCCCGGGCGGTACACGGCGTGGAGGGCGTTGATGGCTCCGGCCGAGTACCCGGCCGCGACGATGGCGTTGGGGTCGAGCCGGTACTGGGCGGCGTGATCGCGGAGCCACTGGATGGCGGCGATGGTGTCGTCGTAGGCGTCCATCTCGGCCCCGGAGATGTCGAACGGCCGCTGGGTGGGCCGGATGCGGTAGTCGATGGTGACCCCGACGTAGCCGCGCTGGGCCGAGTCGACGGCCCAGTTGGCGAGCTGGTTGCGGTCGCCTGCCCTCCAGCTCCCCCCGAACATCCACATCATGACCGGGCGCTGGGCCCGGGTGTCCCCGGCGGGCTCACGGATGTCGAGCTTGAGGTCGACGGGCTGGCCGTCCCACGTCGTGGTGGTGCGGTAGGAGATGCCCGACGTGAGCTGGACGTCGGTGAAGACCTTGTGGACGAAGCGCGTGTTGGTGGGCCAGTCACACCCGGGGAGCGAGGCGCCGAGCAGCGCCAGGCCCACCAGGGCGGGCAGGAGGCGCCGGAGCAGCTTCGAGCGCGGCGGCGTACGGGTCTGCATCTGGTCCCCTCTCCAGGAGTTATTGACCCGGAAACAACAGCGGCACCCTAGCCAGATGTGCGGACGACCGCCACGACGGTGGTTCACTGGTGGTGTGAGCGTGCGTACCCGCGCCTACCGCAAGGGCGTGCTCGACGCCGAGGACTTCCCCCTCGACGACCTGTCCGAGCACCTGGCCGAGCCCGACACCCACGTGTGGGTCGACCTCCACCGCCCGGACGAGGCGGTGCTTGACACGCTGGCGTCGGAGCTGGGCCTGCACCCGCTGGCCGTGGAGGACGCGCTCGAGCCGCATCAGCGGTCCAAGATCGACCGCTACGCCACGCACGCCTTCCTGGCCGCCCACGCGGTCACGCTCGACATCGACGCGCCCGCGCTGAAGACGGTCGAGATCGACGCGTTCATCGGCGAGTCCTGGTTCGTCACCGTGCGGTCCGACGACAGCTTCGACATGGGCCCGGTCGTGGAGCGCTGGGACCGCGCCCCCGACATGATCGCCGCCGGCGTGGGCTACATGGTCCACGGCCTGATCGACGAGATCGTCGACGGCTACTTCACCGCGATCGAGCAGTTCGACGACTACTACGACGACATCGGCGACGCCATCTTCAGCGACCACCCGCTGAGCCCGGAGGACCAGCGGAACTGGTTCGACATGCGCCGCATCCTGTCGAAGTTCTACCGGCTGGTGGCGCCGCTGCGCGAGGCGTTGGGCGCGCTCGTCCACCGCCAGCTCGACGTGGTGAAGCCCGAGATCCAGCCGTACTTCCAGGACCTCTACGACCACCTGATCGTGGTGAGCGAGTCGGCGGACGCGCTGCGCGACCTCGCCACCTCGCTCGTCGAGGCCAACCTGAGCCTGCGCGACTACCGCCAGAACCAGGTCATGAAGAAGGTGACGAGCTGGGCCGCCATCGTGGCGGTGCCGACGCTCATCACCGGGTACTACGGCATGAACGTGCCCTACCCGGGGTTCGGCCACACCTCCGGGGTGTGGGTGTCGACCGTGCTGATGGTGGTCCTGGCGGTCGCGCTCTACGTCGTCTTCAAGCGGCGCGACTGGCTGTGACCGGCGCGGGGTCGCCGGGCGCCGCCACCTGATCCAGCAGGCCCGGCAGCATCTGGGCGGCCCAGCGGAAGGCCGGCGCCGGCAGGACCACGACCCGCAGGCCGTCCCCCGCCACCACCGTCTCGCCGTGGGCGTGGCCGCCGACGACCTCGCGGGCGCCGACCCAGGAGCCGGGGCCGAGCCGCGCCACGCCGCCGCGGTGCATGACGACCGCGTCGCCCTCGACCACCACGACGACCTCGCGGGCGTGCTCGCCCGCCCGGGCCAGGGGGGTGCCCGGGCGGGGGTCGAGCCGGTCGGCGTGGGCGGCCAGCGGGGCGAGCGCCCGCTCGTCGTAGCCGGCGAAGGGCGCCGCGGCGCGGAGCACGGACAGGTCGGGTCGGGACTTGGACATCACGCTGCCTCTTTCCTCGGAACTGCAGGGGTGACGGGGACCATCACCTCGATCTCGGCGTCGCCCGCGTAGCGGGACCGGGCTCCGGGGGCGACGGCGAGCAGGAACCGCACGGCCCGCTCGTTGTCGGCCTGGACCGTCGCCCGCAGGCCGGGGAGCCGCTCGCGGCGGGACTCGTCGACCAGCGCCGCGAACAGCATCCGGCCGACGCCCCGCCGGGCCCAGTCGTCCTCGACCATGAACGCGGCCTCGACGGTCACCGTGTCCTCGGCGGCGCCCGCCGCGGTGGGGCCCCAGGCCAGCGTGGCCACGCCGCGGATGTCGCCGCCGGGCGACACGGCCACCCACGAGCGGTGGGTGGCGCTGGGAGCGGCCACCCGCGCCATCTCGCGCCGGGCGGGCCGCTCACCGGCGCCATGGAAGCGCCGGTACAGCGTGGCGGGGCTGCACCGGTCGACGAAGGCGTCGAGCCGCTCCCGATCCCCGGGGCCCGAGGGACGGACGGAGAGGCTCACCGGGAGCGGTGTCGAGGTGGTCTCCATGTCTTCGACGCTAACTAGACCAGTCGTCATAGTCAATAGACCAGTCGCCATATTGCTATGCTGTGCCTGTGGCATCCGACACACGTGAACGACTCGTCCGCTCGACCTCGCGCCTGCTCCGCAGGCAGGGCTATGCGGCGACGGGGCTGAACCAGGTGATGGCGGAGGCCGATGCCCCCAAAGGCTCGATGTACTTCCACTTCCCCGGGGGCAAGGAGCAGCTCGCCGCGGCCGCGGTCGACCTGTTCGCCGAGCGCAGCTCCGCCAACCTCGACCGCCAGCTGACCGAGCACGAGACGGTGGCCGAGGCCGTGGAGGCCATCTTCGACTCCTACGTGCAGCACCTCGAGCGCACGGAGTACCGCGAGGGCTGCGCGGTGGCCACCGTGGCGCTCGACGCCGCCGGCTCGCACGACGCCCTGGCCGAGGCCACGTCCCGGGCGCTGCACGGCTGGACCGACCGGGTGGCCGCCGCCCTGGAGGCCGAGGGCCGCGAGGCGGCCGAGGCCCACGCCCTCGCCACCCTGGTCATCGCGGCCATCGAGGGCACCGTCGTGATGGCCAAGGGCCAGCGCTCCACCGAGCCGATCGCCGCCGTCCGCGACGTGCTGAAGGACATCCTGCGCCCGAGCTGAGAGGTCGAGCGGACAGGGCGTCAGCCACAGCCCAAGAGTCCGCGATTTGGCGGCCGGGCCACAGCTCCACAGCGAGGCCTCCAGGCAACACAGCGCCGCAACACGAGACCGCGTGAGCCATCAGCGCACGTTGTCACGACGGTTCCCCGGCGTACATGTGTTCGCTATAGTGCGGGGATGACCGCCATCCGCTGGGACCAGGTCGAAGAGCCGCAGGCCCAGCAGACGCTGTTCGACGAGCCCGTGTTCGAGCGCCAGCCGGGCCGCGGCGAGTTCCGGGGCATCGAGTTCCTGCACGTGCGGGCCCGGCGCATCGTCAACGAGGTCAAGGGCGCGCCGTTCGGCTTCCGCTGGTCGATCAACGCCTACCGGGGCTGCAGCCACGCCTGCACCTACTGCTTCGCCCGGCCCACCCACGCCCACCTCGACCTCGACACCGGCGAGGACTTCGAGCGCAAGATCGTCGTCAAGGTCAACGCCGTCTCGCTGCTGCGGGCCGAGCTCGATCCCCGGCGCTGGGGCGGCGACCTCATCGCCATGGGCACCAACACCGACCCCTACCAGCGGGCCGAGGGCAAGTACCGGCTCACGCGGGGCATCGTCGAGGTGCTCACCGAGGCGGCCAACCCGTTCTCGATCCTCACCAAGTCGACGCTGGTGCTGCGCGACCTCGACATGCTGGCCGAGGCGGCGCGGCGCACCCAGGTGCGGGTCAACCTCTCGATCAGCACGCTCGACGAGGAGGTGTGGCGCACCACCGAGCCCGGCACCCCCCATCCGGCCCGGCGGGTGCGAGCGGTCGAGGCGCTCAACGCCGCAGGCGTGCCCTGCGGGGTGCTGATCGCCCCGGTGCTCCCGGGGCTGTCCGACGCGCCCGAGCAGCTCGACGCGGTGGTGCGGGCCTGTGTCGAGGCCGGGGCCCGGTCGGTGTCCACCGTGCTGCTGCACCTGCGGCCCGGGGTGCGGGAGGTGTTCTACGCCCACCTGGCCGAGACCCATCCCCACCTCCTGGCCGACTACCGCCGCCGCTACCGCGACCGCGCCTACGCCCCCCAGGCCGACCAGCGCGAGCTCGGCGCCGTCGTGTCCCGCCTGGTGCAGCGCTACGGCGGTGTCACCGCCGAGCGCGACGATCCCGAGCACATGGTCGGCCCGGCCGCTGCGCCGGCCCCGTCCGAGGTGGGGGTCGCGGTGCGCCCCCGCGGCGACCAGCTGTCGCTGCTCTAGGCCCAGCGGGCCCGCAGCACCGCCGCGGTGGCGGCGTCGGCGGGGAAGAACGACTCGACCGCCAGCTCCTCCAGCGTGATGTCCCGGGCGGTGCCGAACGTGGACAGCAGGGAGAAGAACGTGAGCACGCCCTCCCCGGTGCGCAGCACCATCGGCATGAACACCTGCCCGGCGGTGTCGCCCGGCGAGGCCGAGCCGGCCACGCCCGGGTACGAGCACAGCTCGTCGTGCAGCGCCAGCAGCCGCTCGTCGCCGAAGGCCAGGGCCTCGCGCTTGAGCCGGTCGACCAGGTGGGCGGCGTACTCGGTGAAGTTGACGATCTGGGGTGCCAGCCCGTCGGGGTGCAGCGTCGCCCGCATGACGTTGACCGGCTCCGCCAGCAGGTGGGGGGCGATCCCGGTGCTCATCAGCTCCATGAGCGGCCGGTTGGCCGACACGAGGTCCCAGTGGCGGTCGACCACCATCGCCGGGAACGGCTCGTGGCCGGCCAGCACCTGGTCGAGCGCCTCGCGCACCGGGGTCATGACCTCGTCCTCCAGGGGTGTGCGCGCGTAGCTCGGGGCGTAGCCCGCGGCCAGCAGCAGCGTGTTGCGCTCGCGCAGCGGGACCTCGAGGTGCTCGGCCAGGTGCAGCACCAGCTCGCGCGAGGGTTTGGACCGGCCGTTCTCCACGAAGCTGAGGTGGCGGGCCGACACGGCGGCCTCGTTGGCCAGGTCCATCTGGCTCCGGCGCCGGCGCTGGCGCCAGCTGCGCAGCATCCCGCCCACGCCGGGACGGGTGTCGGTGATCGTGAGCGCCATCGGATCGACCCTAACGCCGCCCGGTCACGACGGCGCCTACCCGTCAGGTAATGGTCGCCGGGCGGGACCGCCGCGCATGGTGGTCGGCATGAGCGACACCACCACAACTGCTGACCTGGCGACGGTCATCGACACCTACTTCGCCATCTTCAACGAACCCGACGCGGCCCGCCGCGCCGAGCTGATGCCCCAGGCCTGGGCGGAGGAGTGCGGGTTCGTCGACCCGCTGGTGTCGGCGACCGGGGCCGACGCGATCAGCGCCGCGATCGGCGAGCTGCAGAGCCAGTTCCCGGGCCACGCCGTGGTCCTCAACAGCGGCCTCGACGCCCACCACAACCTGGTCCGGTTCGGCTGGGACCTGACCGACCCCGACGGCGGCGTGGTCCTGCAGGGCCTCGACGTCGCCATCGTGGCCGAGGATGGCCGCCTGTCCCGCGTCGGCGGGTTCTTCGGCCCGCTCCCCGAGGCCTGATCCCCCACTCCCCCGGCGGCCCTTGGCGCCCAACGAGTGCTGCTGGCCGGCCGAGCAGGGGCGCCGGTGTTCGCCCGCCAAATCCCCACGCGTGGGCTGCAGCGAGCGTTCCACCTGCTCGGCCGGTGTTACGGTGCGTAGCACCCGCACCGGGGGGCGCAGAGGGGGTTCGCACGATGCCGTACGCCGAGGGCCGCACCTACTACGACGCCGACAGCCACATCATGGAGCTGCCGGACTGGCTCGGCGGCTACCTGGCGGACGAGATGCGCGACCGCATCGGCCCGCTGCAGCTGGGCGGGGCCGGACGCATGGCGGAGGCCGCCGTGCTCCAGGCCGAGGCCCGCCGCTCCGACGACTCGGCCCGGGCCGAGCTGGAGGCGGGCGTGCTCGACGCCAAGGGATGGGACGCGCTGGGCGCCTTCGACCCGGACGAGCGCAGCCGGGCGCTCGACCTGCTGGGCTTCGACCGCCAGCTCGTGTTCCCCACGTTCGCGTCGTCCCAGTTCCTCGGGCTCGAGGACCGCGCCGTGCGGGCGGCCGGCAACCGGGCCCTCAACCGGGGCATCGTCGACTTCTGCTCCCACGACGAGCGCCTCATGGCCGTGGCCTTCGTGCCGCTCGGCGATCCCGAGCGGGCCGCCGCCGAGGTCGAGGCCTGCCTGGCCGACGGCGCCGCGGCCATCCAGGTGAGCCACGACGCCCCCAAGCGCCACTCCCACACCCACCCCGCCTACGACGGCGTGTGGGGCCGGCTGGCCGAGGCGGGCGTCCCCTTCGTGCTGCACGTGGGCGGCGCCCGGCTCACCGTCCCCCGGTCGTTGCACGACAACGGCCTCGCCCCGGTGACCGACTTCCTGGGCGGCGGCGAGAACATCCGCTCCAAGGACTACATGGCGCTGAGCCACGCCCCCGAGGTGTTCCTGGCCTGCATGGCGATGGACGGCGTGTTCGAGCGCTTCCCCGGGCTCAAGGGCGCGGCCATCGAGCTGGGGGCGGCCTGGGTGCCGACCATGCTGGTCAAGCTCGACCAGGTCACCCGCAACTTCCGCAAGTCCGAGCCCCAGCTCAACGCCATGGCCCTGTCGCCGCGGGAGTACATCGAGCGCCAGGTGTGGTTCACCCCGTTCCCGGGCGAGCCGGTGGGCGGCATCATCGACCAGTGCGGGGCGGACCTGCTGATGTTCTCGTCCGACTACCCCCACCCCGAGGGCACCCGGGATCCTCTCGGCCGCTTCGAGGCCACCATGGAGGACGTGTCCGGCCCCGCGCGCGAGCGCTTCTACTCCGGCAACTTCGCCGACCTCATGGGCCTGGCGAGCTAAGCGATCCCCTCGGCGGCAACCGGCTCGGCGTGCAGCGGCATGCCGCCGTGGACGAAGCCGTTCCACAACACCGCGGTGAGCCGGTCGGCCAGCTCCTCCGCGCTGCAGGTGCGCTCCTCGACCCAGCGGCTGGCGGCCGCTTCCAGGCCGCCCACGAACAGGTCGGCGCCGGCGAACGACATGCGCTTGCCCCACCCGGCGGTGCGCAGGTGGTCGGCGGTGGCGTCGGCGATCAGGCGGGAGAAGCCGCTGTGATGGGTGACCGAGCGCTCGCGGTCGGGCGGCACCTGGCGGTTGAGGAACCGGTAGACGTTGGGGTCCTCGTCGATGACCGTGAGGTAGGTGAGGATCTGGTGGTGCAGCAGGCCGTGGCCCGGCGGTAGGTCGCGGGCGCCGCGCCGCAGGCGGCCGAGCATGTCCCGGCAGAAGTGGTCGGCCACGGCCGCGTACAGGCCGGTGGCGTCGCCGAAGTGGCGGTAGAGGATCGGACGGGAGATGCCGGCCTCGGCCGCGATGTCCTCCATCGCCACCCGGCCCTGGCCGCGGCGGATCACCCGCAGCGCCGCCTCCAGCAGCTCGGCCCGGCGGGCTTCTCGGCGCGTGAGGCCCGCCACAGGTCTCTGCGCGCGCGACGGCGCCTTGGCGGCGGTCCCCCGTGCCATCAGGTGCACACTACCCGGACAATTGCGTCACGAAAGGTACCGTGCCGTCCGTGGAGGCCACCCTGGGCATCGGCGCGCTGAGCGAGCGCACGGGCGTGCGTCCGTCCGCGCTGCGCTACTACGAGGCCGAGGGCCTCATCACCGCCGAGCGCAACGCCGGCGGCCAGCGCCGCTTCCACCGCGACGTGCTGCGCCGGGTGGCGTTCATCCGGGTGGCGCAGCGCGTCGGCCTGTCGCTGGACGAGATCCGCGAGGCGCTGGCCTCTCTGCCCGAGGAGCGCACGCCCACCCGTGAGGACTGGGCCCGCCTCTCCCGGGCCTGGCGCCCGCGGTTGGACGAGCAGATCGCCCTGCTGGAAGGGCTGCGCGACCGGCTCGACGGCTGCATCGGCTGCGGCTGCCTGTCGTTGCAGTCGTGCCGGCTGGCCAACCCGGGCGACCGGGCCGCCGAGGACGGCCCGGGCCCGCGCTTCCTGTTGGGGGATCAATCGGCCAGCGCGCCGTAGACGATCGACTTGAGCTGTCCCCGGAAGTTGAACGTGCCCGACGGCATGAGCTGGGTCATGAACACGCCCACGATCTCCTCCACCGGGTCGATCCAGAAGGCGGTCGAGGCCGCTCCGCCCCACATGTACTCGCCCGGCGAGCCGGCCGACTGGGTGAGCGCCGGTCCCCCGCTGACGGCGACCGTGAGGCCGAAGCCCATGCCGTCGAAGCCGACCTCGCCGTAACCGCCGGGCAGTGCGAACTGGCGCAGGTCGCCGCCTCCGGGCAGGTGGTTGGTGCGCATCAGCTCGACGGTCTTGCGGGACAGGATGCGCACGCCGTCGAGCTCGCCGCCGTTGACGAGCATGTGGCAGAAGCGCAGGTAGTCGGCGGCCGTCCCCACCAGCCCGCCGCTGCCCGAGAGGAACTCGGGGTGGGTGCGGTAGCCGCTGGTGAGCGGGTCGTCGAGGAGCTGCACCGAGCGGTCGGGGGCGCGGCGGTACAGGGCCGCGAACCGGCCGATCTTGTCGTCGGGCACCGAGAAGCCGGTGTCGACCATGCCGAGCGGGTCGAAGATCGTGGTCTGGAGGTACTCGTCGAAGCGCTTCCCCGAGATGACCTCCACCAGGCGGGCGCACACATCGGTCGACCACGAGTACAGCCACTGCGTCCCGGGGTGGAACCGCAGCGGTTCGCCCGCCAGGCGCTCCATGAGCGTCTGCAGGTTGCCCCCGCCCCCCAGGCGCAGGGACGGCGGGCGCTCCCCGAGCGTGGCCAGGTCGAGACGGGAGCCGCGCGGGCCCATCCCGATGCCGGTCATGTGCATGAAGGCGTCGCGCACCGACATCGGGCGCTGGGGGTCGACCTCGACCTTGCTGCCGTCGTCGAGCCGCTCGCGCACCTTGGTGTCGCGGAACTCGGGGATGTAGCGGTGCACCGGGTCGCTGAGCGCGAACGCCCCCGTCTCGTACAGGGTGAGCAGGGCGACGCCGGTGATCGGCTTGGTCATCGAGTAGAGGCGCCAGATGGTGTCGTCGGCCACCTTGACCTCGTGCTCCCGGTCCGCCAGGCCGAACGTGGCCGCGTGGGCCACCTGGCCCCTCCGGGACACCACCACCTGGCAGCCGGCGATCTTGGCCGGCTCGATGTAGCGGGTGCGCAGGTGGTCGTCGATCCGGGTGAGTCGAGAGGCGTCGAACCCGGCGGCGTCAGGGTCGATCTTGAAGGTCACGGCCGAAGGGTAACGCGGAGTAAGAGCGCGTGTCGGAGGATCTAATACGAGTGTTCCTCTGTCTCCTGTCCGTAACATGACGGGCTGCGAACCGTGCCTACGAATCACTCCCTACCGATTGCCTCGCCTGCCGAGCTCCGCTCCCGCCTCGGCGCGCTGACGCTGCACGACGAGCAGCGCCTGCGCCGCCGGCTCGACCGCGCCCGCACCGCGGCTGACGGCGACGAGGCCCTCGCCGCGCTGGCGGCCGAGGTCAGCGAGGCGGAGGATCGGGTCGCAGCGCGGCGGCGAGCGGTCCCCGAGGTCACCTACCCGGCCGAGCTGCCCATCACCGCCCGGCGGGACGAGCTGCTGGCCACCATCGCCGATCACCAGGTCGTGGTGGTGGCAGGCGAGACCGGCTCGGGCAAGAGCACCCAGATCCCCAAGCTGTGCCTGGAGCTGGGCCGGGGCGTGCGGGGCCTGATCGGCCACACCCAGCCCCGACGCCTGGCCGCCCGCACGGTGGGCGCCCGCATCGCCGACGAGCTGGGCACCGACCTCGGTGACCTGGTCGGCTACACGGTGCGCTTCACGGACCAGGTGGGCGAGCGCACCCTGGTCAAGCTCATGACCGACGGCATCCTGCTGGCCGAGCTGCAGCGCGATCGCCTGCTGCGCCGCTACGACACGCTGATCGTGGACGAGGCCCACGAGCGCAGCCTCAACATCGACTTCCTGCTGGGCTACCTCACGAACCTCCTCCCCCGCCGGCCCGACCTCAAGCTCATCGTCACGTCGGCCACCATCGACACCGAGCGCTTCGCCCGCCACTTCGACGCCCCCGTGGTCGAGGTCTCCGGGCGCACCTACCCGGTCGAGCTGCGCTACCGGCCGCTGGGCGAGGGGGCCACCGACCAGGTGGACGGCATCCGCCGGGCGGTCGACGAGCTGCGGCGCGAGGGACCGGGCGACATCCTCGTGTTCCTCAGCGGCGAGCGCGAGATCCGCGACGCCGCCACCGCGCTGACCGACGCCAAGCTCGCCGACACCGAGATCCTGCCGCTCTAC
>DATBGF010000687.1:0-13949 GCA_036558145.1 Acidimicrobiales bacterium | reverse complement strand
CACGTAGGTCCCACCGCCTTCGCTGGCGGCGTAGTACTCGTCGATGACGGGGCCCCACCACTCCAGCATCTGGCGCTTGACCGCCACCGGGCAGGGCGCGGCGGCGTGGATCGCGAAGCGCAGGCTGGAGAGGTCGTAGCGGGTGCGCTCGGCCTCGGGCAGGCGCAGCATGCGGATGAACATCGTGGGGACGAACTGGGCGTGGGTCACCCCGTGGCGCTCGATCACCTCCAGGCACTGGCGCGGGTCGAACCGCTCCATGACCACCACCGTGGCCCCCAGCCGCTGCATCGACATCGAGTACACGATCGGGGCCGAGTGGTACAGCGGGGCCGGGCACAGGTACACCGCGCCAGGGCCGACCCCACCCTGGGCAGCCAGCGCCTGGCCCAGCAGGACCGGGGCGGCCGAAGGATCGCCCAGCGGCGTGCCCGGCAGCACCTTGCGCACACCCTTGGGGCGCCCGGTCGTGCCCGAGGAGTACAGCATCTCCCGGCCCTCGCCCTCCTCGGCCGCCGGGAGGCGGGCCGAGCCGGCCACCACGTCGACGTAGCGCTCGAAGCCGGGCAGGTCCCCGACCGCGATGCGGACCGGGATGCGGGCCAGGTCGAGGTCGGCGACCACCTCGGCCATGGCGTCGGAGGCGACCAGCGCCACCGCGCCGCAGTCGTCCAGCACGTACTGGACCTCGCCGGGGCGCAGGTGGCTGTTGATGGCCGTGTAGTACAGGCCGGATCGCTGGGCCGCCCAGGCCACCGGCAGGTACTGCTGGTTGTTCTCCATCAGGATCGCGATGTGGTCGCCGGCGGTCACGCCCCGCGTCCGCAGGGCCTGGGCCAGGCGGCGGGACCGGTCCTCCAGCGCCGCGTAGGTCACCGTCTCCCCGGACGTGGCCATGACGAGGGCGGGCGCGTCCGGGGTGCGCTCGGCGTGCCAGGTGGGGGTCAGGTCCATGTCACAGCCTCCATGACCTCGCCGAAGCGGGCCAGGGTCTCGGGCGGGGCGAAGTCGGCGAACCAGACGTAGAAGCGCTCGACGCCCCGGTCCGCCAGCTTCTCGAAGTGCTCGACCAGCTCGCCCGCCGTGCCGACCGCGGCGGCGTCGCCGAGGGCCCAGCCGCCGAAGCGGCGGGCGAACAGGGCGGAGACCGCCTCCCGCTCGGCCTCGCTCGGGACCAGCGCCACCATCGTCTGGACCGAGACCCGGGCAGCCCCCGCCTCGGACCGCCCCGCGTCCAGCCGGTCGAAGGCGTGGACGGGCACGTTCCACCAGGCGGCGTGCTCCCGGACCAGCGCCAGGGTCTTCGGCCCGGCGCCACCGATCACGATGGGGATGGGGGCGGTGGGGACCGGCCGCTGCCGGGCGTCCTTCAGCTGGAAGAAGCGGCCGTCGTAGCTGACCGGCTCGCCGGTCCACAGCGCCCGCATCACCTCCAGGGACTCGCCCAGCCGCGCCACCCGGTCGCGGGGCGGGGCCAGGCCGACGCCGAAGGTGTCGAGCTCCTCGGGCACCGAGCCCCAGCCGATGCCCAGGTCGAAGCGGCCGCCCGAGGCGTGGTCGAGGGTGACGGCCTGGCGGGCCAGCACGGCCGGGTGGCGCAGCGGGTCGCACAGCACCAGGTGGCCCACCCGCAGCGTGCGGGTGGCAGCCAGCAGCCAGCCGGCCAGCGCCATCGCCTCCCACATGTCGTGCTCGGACGCCAGCGGCGGGGCCAGGTGGTCCATGAGGGCGAGGCCCTCGAAGCCCGCGGCCTCGGCCGCCTGCGCGCGCTCGACGATGGCCTCGACCGGCATCCGCATCTGGGGCAGGAACAGGTGGAAGCTCATTGGCGCACCCTTCGGGCTGCGCTCAATGAGCACTCGGCCCACGGGGCCGAGCAACGCACTGTGCTTCTGATTCGCTCGACAAGCTCGCTCATGCCCCGCCCGCCCGCGCCACGGCGAGGCAGCGCTCGACCATGTGGGCGACGTCGGCCCGGGACGGCCGCGACCGCTCCCAGAGCAGGCTCGACATCATGCCGACCACGGCGTGGGCGACGAAGTCGGCGTCGAGCTCGGGGTCCTCGCTGCCCAGCTCGGCGAACGGCTCGCGCAGCAGGGCACCGAGCGGCCGGCTGGCCGACGGCAGCCCCTCCCCCACGCTGCTCCCGTTCCACAGCACCGCCAGGGTGGTGGCGGCGCTCTCCTCGTCGGCCGCCTGGGCCAGCACCCCCTCCACCCAGCGGCGGACCTGGCGCTCGGGCGCCGGCTCCTTGGCCATCTGGTGGGCGAGGTAGCTGAGGAGGCGCTCGGTGCCGTCCTCCAGGATGGCGGCGACCAGCGCGTCCTTGGACGGGAAGTACCGGTAGAAGGCGTCGTTGGACAGGCCCGCCTCGGCCACGATGTCGGCCACCCGCGGCCGGGAGTCCGTGCCGCAGCGCCGCATGACGACCATGGCGGCGTCGAGCAGGCGGCGGACCTCCCCCGCGTAGTCCGCCCCACGCCGGCTGAGCGTCTGCTGCGCTATGCGCGACGCGAGATCGTCCGGAATTGTGTTCGGCATTGCCAGAATCATATTCTGGCAGGAGAGGGAGGCGCCATGTGGGATTTCGAGACAGAGCCAGAGTTCCAGGAGAAGCTCGACTGGGCGGACCAGTTCGTGCGCGAGGAGGTCGAGCCGCTCGACCTGGCGTTCCCGGGCCTGCAGTTCACCCCGCTGGACGAGAACCGGCGCAAGGTGATCGAGCCGCTCAAGGCCGAGGTGCGCCGGCAGAAGCTGTGGGCCACCCACCTCGGCCCCGACCTCGGGGGTGAGGGCTACGGGCAGCTCAAGCTGTCGCTGCTGAACCAGATCCTGGGCCGCTCGCAGTGGGCACCCATCGTCTTCGGCTGCCAGGCGCCCGACACCGGCAACGCCGAGATCATCGCCCACTACGGCACGCCCGAGCAGAAGGAGCGCTACCTGCGCCCGCTGCTGGAGGGCGAGCTGTTCTCCTGCTACTCGATGACCGAGCCCCACGCCGGGGCCGATCCCACCATGTTCAAGACCCGGGCCGAGCGCGACGGTGACGAGTGGGTCATCAACGGCTGGAAGTTCTTCTCCTCCAACGCCCGCACGGCCAGCTTCCTCATCGTCATGGCGGTGACCAACCCGGACGTGAGCCCGTACAAGGGCATGTCCATGTTCCTGGTCCCGACCGACACGCCGGGCGTCAACATCGTGCGCAACGTCGGCCTCGGCGGCGAGTCGGAGGGCCATGGCTCGCACGCGCTGATCCACTACGAGGACGTGCGCGTCCCGGTCGACGGGCTGCTGGGCGGGGAGGGCCAGGCGTTCGCCATCGCCCAGACCCGCCTCGGGGGCGGGCGCATCCACCACGCCATGCGCACCATCGGCCTGGCCCAGAGTGCGCTCGACATGATGTGCGAGCGGGCGCTCAGCCGGGAGACCCAGGGCAGCATCCTGGCCGACAAGCAGTTCGTGCAGGGCTACATCGCCGACTCCTACGCCCAGCTCATGCAGTTCCGGCTGTTCGTGCTCTACACGGCGTGGTCGATCGACAAGCACAACGACTACCGCAAGGTGCGCAAGGACATCGCGGCCGTGAAGGTGCTCATGCCGGACGTGCTCCACGACATCGCCTGGCGGGCCATGCAGGTCCACGGCGCACTGGGCGTGTCCAACGAGATGCCCTTCACCGGGATGATGGTGGGGGCCAACGTGATGGGCCTGGCCGACGGGCCCACCGAGGTGCACAAGGTGACCGTGGCCCGCCAGGTGCTGCGGGACTACTCCCCCAGCGACGACCTCTGGCCCACCCAGCACCTGCCCAAGAAGCGGGCAGCGGCGCGCGCCAAGTACGCCGAGTACCTGGAGCACGAGGTGGGCAACCTGTGATCGATGCCGACCGGCTGGCCTCGTGGATGGACGGGGCCGGCCTGGCCAAGGGCGAGCCCGTCGAGCTCCAGTTCATCTCGGGCGGCACCCAGAACGAGATCTACGAGATCCGCCGCGGTGACCTGCACTGCGCCATGCGGATCCCGCCGCCCGAGGCGCCCGCCCCCCGGGACGAGGGCATCGTGCGCGAGTGGCGGATCATCGAGGCGCTGGGGGGCACCGACGTCCCCCACACCGAGGCCATCGCCGTGTGCACGGACCAGGCCGTGCTCGGGCGCACCTTCTACCTGATGGGCTACGTCGACGGCTGGTCCCCCATGAACACCGACGGCTGGCCGGCCCCGTTCGACACCGACGTCGCGGCCCGGCAAGGCCTGGCGTACGAGCTGGTCGAGGGCATCGCCCGGCTGTCCCAGGTGGACTGGCGGGCCAAGGGCCTGGACGACCTCGGCCGCCCCGACGGCTTCCACGAGCGCCAGGTCGAGCGCTGGACCCGGTTCGTGGAGCGGATCAAGGGCCGCGAGCTGCCGGGCTTCGACGTGGCCGCGGCCTGGCTGCGCGAGCACAAGCCCATCGACTACATCCCGGGGATCATGCACGGCGACTACCAGTTCGCCAACGTCATGTTCCGCCACGGGGGCCCGGCCCGGCTGGCCGCCATCGTGGACTGGGAGATGGGCACGGTCGGCGATCCCAAGCTCGACCTGGCCTGGGTCGTGCAGGGCTGGCCCGAGGACACCGAGGCTCCCGAGGACGCCTTCTCCAGCTACGTGGACATGACCGGCATGCCGTCGCGCGACGCGGTCCTCGACCGCTACGCCGAGGTGTCCGGCCGCCAGGTGGACGACATCGACTACTACGTCGTGCTCGCCCGCTGGAAGCTGGCCGTCGTGCTGGAGCAGGGCTTCCAGCGGGCCGGCGACGACGAGAAGCTGCTTGCCTTCGGGCCGGTGGTGCTCAAGCTGTTCGAGGACGCCGCCGCGCTGGCCGAGTCCACGGACTACTGCTGACATGCGGGCCGCGGTCTGCCGCGAGTACGGCCCGCCCGAGTCGGTGGCCGTGGAGGACATGCCGTCGCCGGTCCTCGGTCCGGGGCAGGTGCGGGTGCGGGTGTCCGCCGCCGCCGTCAACTTCCCCGACGTGCTGCTGGTGGCGAACAAGTACCAGATCAGCGCCCCCGTCCCGTTCGTGCCCGGCAGCGAGTTCGCCGGCGTGGTGGCCTGGGTGGCCGACGACGTGGCCGGGGTGTCGGTGGGCGATCGGGTGACCGGGTCCGCCATGGTGGGGGCGTTCGCCGAGGAGGCCGTGGTCGGCGCGGGGGCCGTGCGCCCGATCCCCGATGGCGTCGACACCCGGCACGCGGCCGCGTTCGGGGTGGCTCACCGCACCGCGTTCCACACGCTGCGGTCGGTCGCGGCGCTGCAGCCGGGCGAGGAGCTCGTGGTGCTGGGGGCCGGCGGCGGCGTCGGCCTGGCTGCGGTGCAGCTGGGCGTGCTGCTGGGGGCGTCGGTCACGGCGGTGGCGTCGTCGGCCGAGAAGCTGGAGGTCGCCAAGGCCCACGGCGCGAAGAACCTCATCGACCACCGGGCCGGCGACCTCCGCCAGGCGCTGCGGGACGCGCTGCCCGACGGCGCCGACGTGGTGGTCGATCCCGTGGGCGGGGCGCTGGCCGAGCCCGCGCTGCGGGCACTGCGCTGGGACGGGCGGTTCGTGACGGTGGGCTACGCCTCGGGCGAGATCCCCCGGATCCCGCTCAACCTGGTGCTGCTCAAGGGCATCCACGTCCTCGGCTTCGAGTTCTACGGCTTCGTGACCCACTCCCCCGACGCGTTCACCAAGGGCGAGGAGGAGCTGGCGGGCCTGCTGGCGTCCGGGCAGGTCGTGCCCCACATCGGGGCCTCGTTCGGGCTGGACGAGGCGGCCGCCGCGCTGCGCCTCGTAGCGGACGGCCAGGCCGTCGGGAAGGTCGTGATCGACGTCGGCGCCAAATGAGCGGCACAGCCGCTCAGTGCTAAGGTGACTCTCAAGAAGCGTAAACCGCATTCTCACGAGGGGTAGCCATGCTCGAAGTCGATGACCTCATCCTCGTCAGCGTCGACGACCACCTCATCGAGCCACCCGACCTCTTCGTCAACCACCTCGACGCGAAGTACCTCGACCGGGCGCCCAAGCTCGTCCGCAACGACGAGGGCTCCGACGTCTGGACGTTCGGCGAGATGGTCATGGAGACCGCCGCCCTCAACGCCGTCGCCGGTCGCCCCAAGTCGGAGTACGGCATGGAGCCGCAGAGCCTCGACGAGGTGCGGCCCGGCTGCTACGACGTCCACGAGCGGGTCAAGGACATGGACGCCGGCGGCGTGCTGGCGTCGATGAACTTCCCCTCCTTCCCCACCTTCACCGCCCGCACGTTCCTGTGCGACGACCTGGACCTGTCCAACGCCCTGGTCCGGGCCTACAACGACTGGCACATCGACCAGTGGTGCGCGGAGTACCCCGGGCGCTTCATCCCCATGGCCGTGCCCGCCATCTGGAGCGTGGAGGAGACCGCGGCCGAGGTGCGCCGGACCGCGGCCAAGGGCTGCCACTCGCTGAGCTTCACCGAGAACCCCGCAGCGCTCGGCTACCCGAGCTTCCACGACGGGTACTGGGACCCGGTGTGGCGGGCTTGCGTCGAGACCGGCACGGTCGTGTCGATCCACCTGGGCTCGTCGGGCCGGCTCACCATCCCGGCCGTCGACTCGCCGCCCGACGTGATGATCACGCTCCAGCCCATGAACATCCAGTCCGCCGCGGCCGACCTGCTGTGGTCCCGGGTGCTGAAGACCTACCCCGACCTGCGGATCGCCCTGTCCGAGGGCGGGACCGGCTGGATCCCCTACTTCCTCGACCGCCTGGACCGCACCTACGAGATGCACCGGGCCTGGACCCAGCAGGACTTCGGCGGCCGGCTGCCCAGCGAGGTGTTCCGCGAGCACTTCCTCACCTGCTTCATCAGCGACCCGGTGGGCGTCGAGCTGCGGGAGCGGATCGGCGTCGACAACATGGCGTGGGAGGCCGACTACCCCCACAGCGACTCGATGTGGCCCACCGCCCCCGAGGAGCTGAGCGCGGTGTTCGCGGCCAACGCGGTGCCCGACGACGAGATCGCCAAGATCACGCACCGCAACGCCATGCGCTGGTACTCGTTCGACCCGTTCGCCCACGTCCCCAAGGCGGAGGCGACCGTCGGGGCGCTGCGGGCCAAGGCCGCGGGCCACGACGTGTCGATCATGTCCCGCAGCACCCGGGTCCGGACCCCGGACGAGAAGCTCGAGGGCTTCCGCCGCCGGGCCCGCCGGGCCGTGGCCGCAGGGCGGTGACCGGGATGGCCTCCCGCCAGATGTCGCTGGTCGGCTTCATGCAGGCCGGCAACGTCACCGTGTACGCGGGGTCGTGGCGCCATCCCGCCACCGAGCACGGGTTCCTGACGCCGGGCTTCTACCAGAAGCTGGGCCGCACCCTCGAAGAGGGCTGCTTCGACATGATGTTCTTCGACGACCGGCTGGCCATGCCCGGCATCTACGCCGGGTCGGTGGCCGACGCGGTGCGCCTGGGCGCCCGGCCGGTCAAGCTCGACCTGAGCATCGTGCTGGGCCTGATCGCCGGGGCGACCAGCCACATCGGGCTGGGGGCGACCTACTCCACGACCTACTACCCGCCGTTCCACGTGGCCCGCACGTTCGCCACGCTCGACCACCTCTCGGGCGGCCGGGCGGCCTGGAACGTCGTCACCTCGGTCAACGACAGCGAGGCGCAGAACTACGGCGTCGAGCACCACCTGGGCCACGACGAGCGCTACGACCGGGCCGACGAGTTCCTGGAGGCGACCACGGGCCTGTGGGACACGTGGGGCGACGACGCCCTGATCCTCGACCGCGAGGCCGGGATCTTCGCCGACCCCGACAAGGTCCACCCCCTGGACTACGACGGCGACTGGTTCAAGGTGAAGGGCCCGCTCACCGTGCCCCGCTCGCCGCAGGGCCGGCCGGTCCTGCTCCAGGCGGGCTCGTCGGGCCGGGGCCGGGACTTCGCGGCCCGCTGGGCCGAGCTGATCTTCACCGGCGACCCCAACATCGACGTCGCCCGCTCCCACTACAAGGACCAGAAGGAGCGCATCGCCGAGCGGGGCCGCGACCCGCAGGCCGTGAAGATGCTGCCGATGGCTTACACCGTCATCGGCGAGTCGCACGCCCAGGCCGAGGAGCGCGAGCAGGTGTTCCTCAACGAGCTCGTCGACCCGCAGGCGTCCCTGACGCTCCTGTCGGAGCTGATGAACTACGACTTCTCCGGCCTGGCGCTGGATGCGCCCATCACCGACGAGCTGATCGAGTCGGTCTCGGGCATCCGGGGGCTGGTGCAGAACCTCCGCAAGCACATCGGCGGCACCGTCACGCTGGGGGACCTGGCCGGGCATCGGGCCACGCTGCTCCAGGGGCCGCGCTTCGTCGGCACCGCCCGCGAGGTGGTCGACCAGATGGAGGAGTGGTTCGAGGGCGACGCCTGCGACGGCTTCACCATCGCCGCCACCCACGTGCCCGGCGCCTACGAGGACGTCGTCCGCATGGTCGTCCCCGAGCTGCAGCGCCGCGGCCTGTTCCGCACCGGGTACAGCGGCAGGACACTGCGCGAGAACCTGGGCCTGGAGCGCCCGGCCGTCGGCGCCCATGGCTGAGTTGCCCCTGGAGGGGCTGCGGGTGGTGGAAGCCGCCACGCTCGCCGCCGGTCCGATGGTGGGCGCCGCCCTGGGCGAGTTCGGCGCCGAGGTCATCAAGGTCGAGCCGCCGGGCTCGGGCGACCCCATGCGCACCTGGGGCCACCGCAAGGACGGGATCGGCCTGGCGTGGAAGAGCGTGGCCCGCAACAAGCGCTGCGTCACCTGCGACCTGCGCCAGCCCGCGGGCCAGGCCCTGTTCCACCAGCTGCTGGACGTGAGCGACGTGCTGCTGGTGGGCAACCGGCCCAGCGCCCTGGCCCGCTGGGGCATCGACTGGGACTCGGTCCACGCCGCCCATCCCCGGATCGTGATGCTGCACATCACCGGGTACGGGCGCGGCGGCCCCAAGGCCGACCGCCCGGGCTACGGGACGCTGGCCGAGGCCATGAGCGGGTTCGCCCACGTCGTGGGCCAGCCCGACGGCCCGCCCACGCTGCCGCCGTTCATGCTGGCCGACGGCGTCGCCTCCCTGGCCGCCACCTACGCGGTGGTGATGGCGCTCTACCACCGCGACGTGCACGGCGGCGAGGGCCAGCTGGTGGACGTGAACCTGATCGAGCCGCTGGCCCGGCTGATCGAGACCTCGACGCTCGCCCTCGACCAGCTGGGGATCGTCCCGACGCGGGTGGGCAACCGGCTCGACGCCAGCGCGCCCCGCAACGCCTACCGCACCGCCGACGACAAGTGGCTGGCCATCTCGTCGGCATCGCCCAGCATCGCGGTGCGGGTGTTCCGGGCGATCGGCCGGGCCGACCTGGCCGAGGACCCCGACTACGTCGATCCGGTCAGCCGCCAGGAGCGGGCCGGCGAGGTCGACGACCTGGTGGCCAAGTGGGTGGGCGAGCGCACGCTGGCCGAGGCCATGAGCACCTTCGAGCAGGCCGAGGTCACCGCGGCCCCGGTCTACGACGCCCGCCAGCTGCGCGAGGACGTGCACCTGGCGGCCCGGGGCACGTTCGTGCGCGTCGACGACGACGACTTCGGGCCGGTCACGGTGCAGGCGCCCGTGGCCCAGCTGAGCGAGACACCCGGCCGGGTCGAGCACCTGGGCCGGGCGCTGGGCGCCGACAACGACGCGGTGTACGGCGGTCTGCTCGGCCTCGACGCCGACGAACTGGCAGGCCTGCGGGAAGACGGAGTGATCTGAGGCCATGGCGACAGCGACACCGAGGGCCCGCAGGGCCGAGCTGGCCACGCCGGCCAGCAGCGAGAAGATGTGTGAGAAGGCGGCGGGCTCGGGCGCCGACCTCGTCTTCCTGGACCTGGAGGACGCCTGCGCGCCCCTCGCCAAGGAGGGTGCCCGGGCCATCGCGGTGGCGGCGCTGACCGGGCAGGACTGGGGCCGCACCGTGCGGGCCGTGCGCATCAACGGGCTGGAGACGCCCTGGTGCCACGGCGACATCATCGAGGTGGTCACCGGGGCGCGGGACGCCCTCGACGTGCTGATCGTGCCCAAGGCCCGCTCGGCCCGTGACGTGTGGTGGGTGGACGTCCTGCTCACCCAGCTGGAGACGAAGCTCGGGCTGCGCAAGCGGATCGGCCTGGAGGTGCTGGTGGAGGAGTCCGAGGGCCTGGCCAACGCGGTCGAGATCGCCAGGGCCAGCGACCGGCTGGAGGCGATCATCTTCGGCGCCGGGGACCTGTCGGCCTCGCAGCGGGCCCGGGTGGACGGCAACTTCGATCCCGCCGGCGACTATCCGGGCGACTTCTGGCACTTCGCCCGCTTCCAGGTCGTGACCGCGGCCCGGGCCGCGGGGATCGACGCCATCGACGCCCCGTACCCCGCCTACCAGGATCCCGACGGCTACCGGCGCAGCGCCACCCAGGCCAGCCTGCTGGGCTTCGACGGAAAGTGGGCCATCCACCCCGGCCAGATCCCCATCGCCCACGAGGTCTTCTCCCCCACCGAGGACGAGATCGCCGACGCCAAGGCCTCGATCGAGGCCTACCGGAAGGCCGAGTCCGAGGGCGTGGGCGCCATCGGGCGCGACGGCAAGCTGGTGGACGCGGCCCACATGCGCCTGGCCGAGAACATCCTCTACAAGGCGTCGCTCGCATGACCGACGACGACCTGGGGACCACCGGCCTGCGCCTGGAGCGCGAGGGCGCCATCGCCTGGTGCACGATCGACCGCCCTTCGGCCCGCAACGCGTTCACGCCGGCCATGTACTTCGGGCTCAAGCGGGCAGTGAAGCTGGTCAACACCGATCCCGACCTGGGCGCCCTCATCATCACCGGCACCGGCGACGTCTTCGCCCCCGGCGGCGACCTGGGCGGGCGCTCCGAGGAGGGCGACTCCTATCCCGAGGACCTGGGCCACGAGATCCTGCCGTTCCTGACCATCCGGGACAGCCCGGCGCCGGTGATCGCCGCGGTCAACGGCATCTGCCAGGCGGGCGGGCTGCTGGTGGCGATGATGTGCGACATCGCGGTGGCCAGCGACCGGGCCACGTTCCGGGTCCCGGAGCTGCTGCGGGGCATCCCCGACGCGACGTACGCCGCCGCGCTGCCCGCCCACGTGGGCATCGCGGTGGCCCGCGACCTGCTGCTGTCGGCCCGGCGCTTCGACGCGGCCGAGGCCCAGCGGCTCGGCGTCATCTCGCGGGTGGTGCCCCACGACCAGCTGCGGGACGCCGCGGTCGTGGCGGCCCGCGAAGTGATGCGCACCGCGCCCGAGGCGCGGATGCACGTGAAGCGCATGCTCAACACGCGCTACGGGGAGATCGACTACCAGACGATGTTCTGGGCGCTCGACCACTCGGACGAGCCGCGTGAGGGCATGCGCGCGTTCATGGAGAAGCGGAGACCTCGCTGGGAGCCGGAATGACGAGCTACCGAGTCGTGCAGTGGGCCACGGGCAACATCGGCACCCGGTCGCTGCGCACCGTGATCGAGCACCCGCAGCTGGACCTGGTGGGCGTGTACGTCCACTCGGCCGACAAGGCCGGTCGGGACGCGGGCGAGCTGTGCGGGCTCGATCCCGTCGGCGTGGCGGCCACGAACGACGTGGACGAGATCCTGGCGCTGGGGGCCGACTGCGTCCTGTACATGCCCCGGGCGCTGGATGCGGACGAGGTGTGCCGGCTGCTGGCGTCGGGCACCAACGTCGTGACCACTCGGGGCGAGTTCCACCATCCGGGCAGCATGGACCCAGAGCTGCGGGGGCAGGTCGAGACCGCGTGCGCCGCGGGCGGCACGTCGATCCACAGCACCGGCAGCAGCCCGGGGTTCATCTCCGAGGCGCTGCCGCTGGTCCTCACCTCGATCCAGCGCCGGCTCGACGGGCTCGTCATCAACGAGTACGCCGACCTCTCCGAGCGGAACTCGCCGGGCCTGCTGTTCGAGGTCATGGGCTTCGGGCGGAAGCCCGAGGCGTTCTCCCCGGCGCGGCTGAGCCACGGGCGCGACAGCTTCGGGCCGTCGCTGCGGCTGCTGGCCGAGGCGCTGTCGCTGCCGCTGGACGCCATCGAGGCCAGCGGCGAGGTGGCGTGCGCGGCCCGCACGGTGGAGATCGCGGCGGGCACGCTGGAGGCCGGCACGGTGGCTGCGCAGCAGATCATCGTGGCGGGCATGCGGGAAGGACGCCCGCTGCTGCAGTTCCGGGCGACCTGGTACTGCACGAGCGAGCTGGACCCGGCCTGGGACACCCGCCCCACCGGGTGGCGGGTGGTGGTGGACGGCGACGCCCCGCTGGACGTGGCGCTGCCGTTCCCGGTGCCGATGGAGCAGATGGCGGCGACGTCGCCGGGCTACACGGCGCACCGGGCGGTCAACGCGGTGCCGGTGGTGTGCGAAGCAGCACCGGGCATCCGCACGACGGTCGACCTGCCGCAGGTCGTGGCCATGCTGGGGAAAGGATGAGGCATGTTCCGGAGGGGGATCCTGATCGTCGCGGTGCTGGTCACCGTGGCGGCGTGCTCGTCAGGGGGAGACGATGACAATGCGTCGGACCAAGGAGGGGACGAGGTGACCGACCAGCCGGTGCGGGGGGCCGACGTCGCGGAGCCGGCGGTGACCGGTCCCGTGACCGCGGGGACCCACGACGGGCCGTTCAACGCCATGCCCTCGGGCCTGGCCGACCAGTACGGCTACGTCGAGCAGGAGTACTTCCTGGAGGGCGACGCCACCGCGTACGCCGTCCAGGGCGAGCAGAGCGAGGACGGGGCCTGGGACGTGACCGAGGCCGGCACCGCGCCCTACAAGACCCGCGTCATCGTGCGCCGCCCGGCCGACGCCGACGACTTCGACGGCACCGTGTACGTCGAGTGGCTCAACGTGACCGCCGGGGTCGACGGCGATCCCGACTTCGGCCTGAACCACCCGGTGATCCTGGGCGACGGCTCGGCCTACGTGGGCGTCTCGGCCCAGAAGGCCGGCATCGAGGGCGGCGGCGTCCTGGCCGTGCCGGGAGTGCAGGTCCAGGCGCTCAAGCAGTGGGACCCCGAGCGCTACGGCGACCTGGTCCACCCGGGCGACCAGTACTCCTACGACATCTTCTCCCAGGCCGCCCAGGCGGTCCGCCGGCCGGGCGACGTGGACATCCTCGACGGGCTGGACGTGCAGCACGTCATCGCCATGGGCGAGTCCCAGTCGGCCGCCCGCATGGTGACCTACATCGACGCCGTGCACCCGGTGGCGGACATCTTCGACGGGTTCCTGGTCCACAGCCGGGGCGGCGGCGGGGCGCCGCTGGAGGACACGCCGGACATCCTCGGCCAGGGCGTGGTCCGCATCCGCGACGACCTGAACGTGCCGGTGATGCAGTTCCAGACCGAGACCGACCTGTTCGGCCTGCTCGGCTTCGCCCGGTCGGCCCAGGACGACACCGACATGCTGCGCACCTGGGAGGCCGCAGGCACGGCCCACGCCGACCAGGCCATCCTCGACTACAACGCCGAGCTGGCCTCGGAGGAGGGCGGCGGCGGGTTCAACCTCGCCGCCATGTGCGGGTCCATCAACACCGGGCCCCAGGCCCAGGTGGTGCGGGCCGCGCTCAGCGCCCTGCGGGACTGGGTGGTCGACGGCACCGAGCCGCCCGAGGCGCCCCGGCTGGAGGTGTCGGGCGAGGCCATCGCCCGCGACGCGCTCGGCATCGCGCTCGGCGGCATCCGCACCCCCGGGGTCGACGCCCCGCTGTCCGTGCTGACCGGCGAGGCGCCCGCGGGCCGCAGCGTGTTCTGCATGCTGTTCGGCGACACGGTGCCGTTCGACTCGGCCACGATCGCGTCGCTCTACCCCACCGACGACGACTACGTGAGCGCGGTCAAGGAGTCGGCCGACGCCGCGGTGGAAGCCGGGTTCCTGTTGCGGGCCGACGCCG
>DATBGF010000686.1:0-15701 GCA_036558145.1 Acidimicrobiales bacterium | reverse complement strand
CCGAGTCCGAGTCCGAGCCCGAGTCCGACGCTCAGGCCGAGTCCGAGCCCGAGCCGGTAGCCGAGGCCGACGGGGAGTCGGACGGCGGGGAGTCGGAGGCCGACGGGGGGTCGGACGGCGGGGAGTCGGACGGCGGGGAGTCGGACGGTGGGGGTCGGGACGTTGGTGGGTCGTCTGCCGCGGAGCGGACCGACAGCGATCCGTGACCGGGCGCTTGCGCCGGTTTGCGTTGGTGGCGGTGTTGCCGACGCTGGCCGACATCTGGTTGCTGGTGTTCTTCCGCCAGCATCTCGGGTGGATCCTGGTGGTGGCGGACCTGGCCGCCATCGCGCTGGCCAGTGTGCTGTCCTACTTGCTCCACCGGGCGGTCACGTTCCGCAGTGATCCTTACGTGCGCTGGGTCGAGATCCCGCCCGCGTTCGTGGGGGTGGCTGTGCTCGCGGCGCTCGTCGACGTCGTCGTGCTGCGGGGGGTGTACGCCGGGACCGGGTTCGCCTCCACCCGGGCGCTGGTCGAGGCCAAGGTCTTGGCACTGCTGGCCGCGGGGGCCGTGCGGTTGCTGGGGTACCGCTTCGCACTGTTGGAGGAGATCACCGCGGCGCGCAAGGTGCGCTGGAGCCGGCCGGAGGCGCCCGGGGACCGGAGGCTCAGCGTGATCGTGCCCGCATATGACGAGGCCGACCGGATCGGCCAGACCGTGCGCCGGCTGGCCACCGGGCTGGGCGACGTCGCCGCCAGCGGGGGGTTGGAGATCGTGGTCGTGGACGACGGATCGGCCGACGCCACCGCGGACGCCGCGCTGGCCGCGGGGGCGGACCAGGTCGTGGTCCAGCCTCGCAACCGGGGCAAGGGGGCGGCCGTGCGGGCCGGAGTGCTGGCGGCCCGGGGGCGGACCGTGGCGTTCACCGACGCCGACCTGGCCTACGGGCCGGACCAGGTGCTGCGGGTGCTGGCCGCGGTCGAGGACGGCTGGGACGTGGCCATCGGCGACCGGCGCCATCCCGAGACCCGCACCCTCGTGCCCCCGAGCCGGCTGCGGCGGCTCGGCAGCCGGGCGATCAACTGGCTGGGCTACGCCGTCCTCCTCGGCAGCTACCGGGACACCCAGAGCGGGCTCAAGGCGTTCCGCTCGGACGTCGGGCGCTTCCTGTTCTCCCGGGCCCGGGTGGACGGCTTCGCCTTCGACGTCGAGCTGCTCCACCTGGTGGAACGGCACCAGCTCTCGCTGGTGGAGGTGCCCGTGGAGGTGACGAACTCGTCGCGCTCGACGGTGCGCGCCGCCCGGGACGCGCTGCGCCAGGCGGGCGACCTGTTCCGCATCCGGCACTGGGCGGCGGCGGGCGCGTACGAGGCCGACGGCGACCTGCCGCCCACGCTGCTGCCGGCTGGGGCCGGGGCCGAGCCGGTTCCCGGGCCCTCCGGCCCGGTCCACTAGGTTGGACAGCCGCATGGCGGATCTCGCTTCCCTCGGTGCCATCTTCAAGGCTTACGACGTACGGGGGATCGTCCCCGACCAGCTCGACGCGGCCCTGTGCGAGCGGATCGGCGCCGCGTTCGCCCGCTTCGCCGTCGACAACGGCGGCGCCGAGCGGGTCCTCGTGGCCCGGGACATGCGGCCGTCCGGCGTCGACCTGGCCGCGGCGTTCTCCCTTGGCGTGCAGCGCCAGGGCCTCGATGTCGTGGACCTGGGCCTGGCCTCGACCGACCTCATGTACTTCGCCGCCGGCAGCCTCGACGCCCCCGGCGCCATGTTCACGGCGTCGCACAACCCGGCCCAGTACAACGGCATCAAGATGTGCCTGGCCGGCGCCCGGCCGATCGGCGAGGACACCGGCCTGGCCGACATCAAGCGCATGGCCGCCGACGGCGTGGACCGGCCGCCGGTCCCGCCCGGCCGGGTCGAGACCGCCGACCTGCTCGGGGCGTTCGCCGAGCACGTCCGCAGCTTCGTGGACGTCTCGGCCCTGGCTCCGCTCAAGGTGGTCGCCGACACGGCCAACGGCATGGGCGGGCTGGTGGTGCCCCGGGTGTTCGCCACGCTCCCGTTCGACCTCGAGGTCATGTACGGCGAGCTGGACGGCACCTTCCCCAACCACCCGGCCGACCCGATCCAGCCCGCGAACCTGCGCGACCTCCAGGCCCGGGTGCGCGCCGCCGGGGCCGACGTGGGCCTGGCCTTCGACGGCGACGCCGACCGGGTCTTCCTGGTCGACGACGAGGGCGAGCCGCTGTCGGGCTCCACCACGACGGCCATCGTGGCCAAGGCGATCCTGGAGAAGGAGCCGGGGGCCACGATCCTCTACAACCTGATCTGCTCCCACGCCGTGCCCGAGGTCATCCGCGAGAGCGGCGGGACCCCGGTACGCACCCGGGTCGGCCACTCCTTCATCAAGGCGGTCATGGCCGAGACCGGCGCCGCGTTCGGCGGCGAGCACTCGGCGCACTACTACTTCCGCGACAACTTCCGGGCCGACTCCGGCAGCATCGCCGCCCTGATGGTGCTGGAGCAGATCTCCAAGGCCGGGGTGGCGCTGTCCGCCCTGCGCAAGCCGTTCGACCGCTACGCCGCGTCGGGGGAGATCAACACGACCGTGGAGGACGCCGCGGCGGTCATCGAGCGAGTGGCCGAGGCCTTCCCCGACGCCGAGCAGGACCGCATCGACGGCCTCACCGTCGACAACGGCGACTGGTGGTTCAACCTCCGTCCCTCCAACACCGAGCCGCTGCTGCGGCTCAACCTCGAGGCCGCCACCCGGGAGGCGTGCGATGCGCACGTCGCCGAAGTGCGCGCGCTGATCGGCTAGCTGCAAAGGTGGACGTCATGGCACTCGACACCCAGCTCCTCGAGATCCTCGCCTGCCCCGAGGACAAGGGGCCGCTGCTGTACTTCGAGGACGAGGACTCGCTGTACAACCCGCGCCTCAAGCGGCGTTACGCCATCCGCGAGGACATCCCGATCATGCTGATCGACGAGGCCGAGACCGTCGACGACGCCGAGCACCAGCGGCTCGTGGCCAAGGCCGAGGCGGAGGGCATCGCCCCCACGTTCGAAGGCTGACCTTTGTCCTCCGCCACCAGCGACCTGCTCGACAGCCTGGACATGTTCGGCGCCGCCGCGCGCTTCCCCGAGCAGGTGGCGTCGGCGGCGGAGGTCGCGGCCCGGGTCGAGGGCCTGCCCGAGGCCGACGAGATCGACAACGTCCTGGTCCTGGGCATGGGGGTCGGCGGCCTGGCCGGCGACCTGCTGGCCGCGGTGGCCGGCTCGTTCGTGCCGGTGCCGCTGGTCGTGGCCAAGGGCTACGGCCCGCCCGCGTTCGTCGGACCGGGCACGCTGTGCTTCGCCGTGTCGTTCTCGGGTGACACCGAGGAGACGGTCGAGGCGGCCCAGGCCGCGGCGTCGGCCGGGGCCCGCATGGTGGTGGTGGCAAGGGGCGGCGAGCTGGGGGCGCTGGCGCCCCGCTGGCAGGCCCCGCACGTGCCGCTGCCCGACGCGCTGCCCATGTCCCGCGCCGGCCTCGGGGCCCTCGCGGTGCCGCTGATCCTGCTGCTGGAGCAGGTCGGCCTGTTCCCCGGCGCGTCGGGTTGGGTCGACGCCGCGGTGGCACAGCTCGAGGTCCGCCGGGACGCCCTGCTGGCGGGCGAGTCGGCCCAGCGCATCGCCCGCACGATCGGGCGCACCATCCCGCTGATCCTGGGGGCCGGACCGCTGGGCGAGGTGGCCGCCCGGCGCTGGAAGACCCAGGTCAACGAGAACGCCAAGGCTCCCGCCTTCACCGGCACCGTCCCCGAGCTGTGCCACAACGAGATCGTGGGCTGGGGCCAGCACGGCGACATGACCCGCCAGGTCTTCACGCTGGTCGAGCTGCGCCACGACGAGGAGCACCCGCAGGAGGCCCGGCGCTTCGACCTGATCCGCGACCTGCTGGCCGAGGTCACCCACGACGTGATCGAGGTCCGGGCCATCGGCGAGGGCCCGCTGGCCCAGCTGTTCGACCTCACCCTGGTCGGGGACTTCGTGTCCCTCCACATGGCGGCCCAGGAAGGGATCGACCCCGGTCCGGTCCCGGTCAAGGACACGTTCCTGGCCACATGACGGATCGACCGGAAGGAGCAGGCGTGCCCGACGGCCGTGACGTGCTGAACGTGGCGCCCGAGGAGTACCGCGAGGACCGGCCGTGGGGCGGGTTCCGCCGCCTCGTCCAGAACGAGCCGTGCACGGTGAAGGTGCTCACGGTCCACCCCGGCCACCGGCTGTCGCTGCAGAGCCACGAGCACCGGGCGGAGCTGTGGACCTTCCTCGACCCGGGCGGCATCGCCGAGGTCGACGGCAAGGAGCTGCACCTGGAGCCGGGTGAGCAGGTGTGGATCCCCGTCGGGGCCCGCCACCGCCTGGCGAGCGCGGCCGACGCCCCCGGTCCCGTCCGGGTCCTGGAGCTGGGGTTCGGCAAGTTCGACGAGGACGACATCGTCCGCTACGACGACGAGTACGGGCGCGCTTGAAGCGCCCGCAGGGGAGCACGGGCGCTTCAAGCGACTTCAGCACGGAACAGGGGAGAGGTGACCGCTCACCTCCACCCCCGTCCCGCGTCGGCCCGAGTGTCCCGCCTGGAGCTGGGCCGGCCCACCGCGTATCGGCCCTGCTCCGAACACTCCGGCACGATGGCTCCCGCCACCTCGAGCCGGACGGTCAGCCCGTCGCCTGACCGTCCGCCTCCACAGTTGTCTCCTCGGCGCCTCCGCCCAGCAGGAAGGCGACGAGCTGGTCGACGTCGCGGAACGGCATGGTCGTTCCCGAGCCGACGTGCTCGACGACCCCCCGCAGGGCGTCGGCATCGCTGGGAAGGCCTTCGTCGGCCGCCGGCCGCCAAGCACGCACCACGAAGGTCTCCATGGCCGGCACAGTGCCAGAGACCCCTTCCAGCAACCTTCGGCTCAGCTTCGGGTAGCCCTCAGATCAGGCTCGGGAAGGGGGCGGCCTCCACGCCGATCTCGTCCATGCGCTGGCCGTAGGCCCGGTACGACCGCCGCGCCTCGCCCTGCTGGCCGGCCGCCAGCTGGGTGGCGACGAGGCCCAGGTGGGCGTGCTCGTCGTAGGGGTCGTGCTCCAGGACACGCAGGTAGCAGCGCACCGCGGTGGCGCGGTCGCCTGCGGCGGCGGTGTCGTCGGCCAGCGTGCTGGCCACCGAGATGTACGACGCCCGGGCCCGCTCCCGCATGGAGACCGACCAGTCTTCGTAGGGGTCCTCGGTGAAGGCGTCGCCCACGTAGGCGGCCTCGGCCACCGCCAGGGCCTCGACGGCCTCGGGGGTGGGGCCGGCCCGGCGCTCGGTCGTGGCCTGGGCGGCCAGGGCGGAGAACCGCAGGACGTCGACCTCGGCGTGCTCGACGTCGAGCCACACCGCGTCGGACTCGGCGGCCAGGTACCAGTTGGGCGGGAACGTCTTGGCCGGGTCGAGGACGGCCCGGGCGGTGCTGAGCGTGACCGACAGCCGGCTGCCGGTGCGGGTCGGGTCCTCGTCGGGCCACAGCAGGTCGACCAGCACGCTGCGGTGGACCGGCCGGCCCTCCCGCGAGATCAGCACCTTCACCAGGTCCCGGGCCTTGCGGGACTTCCACTCGCTGACCGTGACCGGCTCGCCGTCGCGCAGCACCGCGAACCCGCCGAGGCACTGGATGGCCAGCGGCGGCACCGACACGGTGATGGCGGAACCGGACGTGCCGGCCGGCTCGGGTGCGGCGGGGTCCGGGGCAGGCGTCGCGGCCGGGGCGGCGGACGCGGCGGCCGCGAGGCGCTCGGCCTCGGCGGCCAGGCGGCGGGCGCCCAGGGGGCGGAGGAGGGCCTCGGCGGCGCGGGCGTGGGCCGCCGGGTCGGGACCGGCCAGGCGGGCGCGGGCCAGCAGGACCCGGCCCTGGCCGAGCGGGCTGGCCAGCTCCTCCCACAGGGCCTGGGCCTCCAGGAGGGCGGCCTCGGCGGCGGCGGGCGTCGGCGCCGTCGCCGCCCGCAGCTCGGCCACCTCGGCCAGCGCGGCCCGGTCCCGGCGCTCGCCCGCGACCTCCTCGGCCCGGGCCGTGATCGTCGTCGCCTCGGCCGTGTCCCCGGCCGCCAGCGCGCAGTGGGCCTGGGCGATCAGGGCGTCCACATGGCCCAGGACCGGTCCGCAGCCCACCGCCTCGTCGGCCAGGGCCCGGGCCGTCGCCGCGTCGTCCTCGGCCAGCAGCCGGGCCAGCCCCGACAGTGCCGGGACCAGGCCCTGCATGTCGCCCGAGCGGCGCGAGACCTCCGCGGCCTCGCTGTACGCGGCCCGGGCCAGGGCGGTGCGGCCCCGGGCCGCGTGCACGTCCCCGATCAGCCCCAGCGAGTAGGTGACCATCATCGACCCCAGGCGCTGGAAGATGGCCACCGCCCGGTCGAGGTCGTCGATGGCCAGCTCGAAGCGGCCCAGCCGCCAGTGGGCCTCGCCCCGGTTGCCGAGCGCGATCCCCCGGAGCGCGGCGTAGCCGCCCAGGTCGGCCAGCCCGATGGCGAGGTCGAGCTCGGCGACGGCCTCGGCGTAGAAGCCCTCCTCGTTGAGCCGCGACCCCCGGTTGAGCCGGATGCGGATGATCTGGAGCAGGTCGCCGGCCCGCTCCGCGTGGTCGAGGGCCCGGAGGTAGTGGCCGTCGTTGGCGAGGCGGTCACCGTCGAGGGCCGCGACCAGCGCCTGCACGGTGTGGGCCGCGGCCAGGGCCCGGTCGTCGCGCGAGCGCCGGGCCCGGTCCATGGCGTCGTCGGCGAGGGCGCGGCAGAGCTCGCCGTCGCCCCGCAGCCAGTGGGCGGTGGCGGTCCAGGCCACGAGCAGGGCCTCGTCGGCGGGATCGGCGCCGGCCGTCTCCAGGTCGCCGCGGGCGTAGATCGTGAGGGCGGTGGCCAGGTCGCCCCGCAGGTGGTGGATCAGGCCCATGCGCCAGGCCAGGCCGGGCTCGAGCGTGTCCTGGCCGTCCGTGGCCCGGTCGTAGCAGGCCAGCGCCCCGTCCCAGTCGCCGGCCAGCTGGCGGGCGTCGCCCTCCAGCCGGTGGACGGCCGGCGGCCGCTCGCCGTCCGGGGGCCCGACCAGCGCGATGGCGTCGAGCACCGCCCCGGTCTCACCGCCCTGGAGCAGCTCAGGCCCCCAGGAGGTGACCAGCCGGGCGGTGGCGCCGGACGAACCGGCCGCCAGCAGGCAGCGCAGGGCGTCGGCCGCCTGGCCGTGGTCCTCGAACCAGCGGGCGGCAGCGGTGAGGGTCTCGCTGCGGTCCTCCGACGACACCGGGGTCACCACCCCGCGGACCAGGGCGCTGAGGGTGAGCCACGGCTGGCCCGGCCCGGGCGTGTCCACGATCAGGCCCCGCCGGACCAGCGCCGCCAGCGCCCCGGCCGAGCCCGCGGGGCCGAGCGCCTCGGCCAGGTCGGGGGTGAAGCGGTCGAGCACGGCCAGGCGGGCCAGCAGGTCCTGGGTCTCGGCGGGCTCGGCCCCGACCACCTCGGCCACCAGGTAGTCGTGCAGGACCCCTCCCGGCCGCCGCAGCCGGGCCAGCGCCGCCTCGGCGTGCCCGGCGGGGTCGTGGGCCAGGGCCTCGGCCGCCAGGCGCACCGCGGCGGGCCAGCCGCCGGTGAGCTCGTGCAGGCCCGCCCCCAGGTCGGGGTCGGCGTCGCCGCCCAGCGCCGCCCGCACCACCTGGGCGGTCTCGTCGGGGGTGAAAGCCAGGTCGCGGGCCGACAGGTCGAGGACCTGGCCCTGGCCTCGCAGCCGGGCCACCGGGAACGGCGGGTCCCGCCGGGAGGACAGGACCATGTGCAGCGTGGCGGGCGCCTGGCGGCACAGCCCGGCCACGAAGGCGACGGACTCGGGCGCGCCCTCGATGGCCTCGACGTCGTCGAGCACGAGCATGAGGTCGCGGGGCTGGCGCTCGGCCAGCGCCTCGCAGATGCGCCCGGCGTAGGCCTGGGCCCGGCCCGCCTCGTCGGTCCCCGTGTCCGGGCCGCGGGGCCCCGACACCGCGGCCACCAGGTCGGCCGGCAGCCCCGGCACCCGGGCCCGCAGCGTGTCCGTCACGGCCCGGACGATCACGCCCAGGGTGCGGTCGCTGGAGGTGAGGCTGTACCAGGCCGAGGTGGGGGCAGTGCCGGCCCACGACGTCAGCAGAGTCGTCTTGCCGAACCCAGCGCCCGCGACCACGCAGGTGAGGCGACGGTGGCCGGCGGCGGCCAGTCGCTGGTCGAGACGCGGACGGGTGAGGGTGAAGGGGCCATGACTGCCGTTCACCACGGGGCTGAGGCTAGTGCCGCCGGGACCAGGGCCTTGACCCCACATCTGGGGACCATGACCTCACAGGTAAAGGGCCGGCGCCGTTGGATCGTGGGAGCATGGAGACATGACTGATACAGCCGTCACCCGGATCGCCTTCCGCACCTGCCCGCTGTGCGAGGCCGGGTGCGGGCTGGAGATCGGCCTCCAGGGGACCAACGGTGACGAACGTGTCACCCGGATCCGGGGTGATCGCGCGGACGTGTTCAGCCACGGCTTCATCTGTCCCAAGGGCTCGACGCTCAAGCAGCTGCACGAGGACCCGGACTGGCTGCGCCGGCCGATGGTCCGCCGGGACGGCGCCTTCGTGGAGGTCACCTGGGACGAGGCCTTCGCCGAGGTCGAGGCCCGCCTCCTGCCGATCATGGAGACCCACGGCCGGGACGCCGCCGCCATCTACATCGGCAACCCCAACGCCCACGCCCTGGCCGGCATGCTCTACCTGCGGCCGCTGATCCGGGCGCTGGGCAGCACCAACGTGTACTCGGCCAGCACGGTCGACCAGCGTCCCAAGGAGATCTCGGCCGGGCTCATGTTCGGCGGCGGCCTGACCGTGCCGGTCCCCGACCTCGACCGCACCGACTTCCTGCTCATGCTGGGCGCCAACCCCTACGAGTCCAACGGCAGCCTGGCGACCGCACCGGACTGGCCGGGCAAGCTCGAAGCGCTGCTGGAGCGGGGCGGCACGCTCGTCGTGGTCGACCCGCGCCGGTCCCGCACCGCCAAGGTCGCCAGCCAGCACGTGCCGGTGCGTCCCGGCGCCGACCCGTTCCTGCTCATGGCGCTGGTCAACGTGCTCGCGGCGGACGGCCTGGTGGACACGGGCGCGGCGGGCGAGTACTTCGCCGGGGTCGACGAGGCCATCGCCGCGGCCGAGGGCTTCACCCCCGAGGCCGTCGAGGGCGTGACCGGGATCGACGCTGCCACCATCCGCCAGCTGGCCCACGACCTGGCCGCCGCCCCCACCGCCTGCGTCTACGGCCGGATCGGCACCACCACCGCCCTGTACGGCACGCTCACGTCCTGGCTGGTGGACGTGCTCAACGCCCTCACCGGCAACCTGGACCGGCCGGGCGGCGCCATGTTCGCCAAGGCCGCCGCGGGCTCGTCCAACACCCGGGGCAAGCCGCGGGTGGGCCGGGGCCTCACGCTGCACCGGCGCCGCAGCCGGGTGCGGGGCCTGGGCGAGACCCTGGGCGAGCTGCCGGTGGCGTGCCTGGCCGAGGAGATCGACACGCCCGGCGACGGCCGCATCCGCGCCCTGGTCACCGTGGCCGGCAACCCGGTGCTGTCGACGCCCAACGCGGGACGGCTCGACGCCGCCCTGGCCACGCTGGACTTCTACGTGGCCGTCGATCCCTACATCAACGAGACGACCCGCCACGCCGACGTGATCCTGCCGGTGCCGACCGCGCTCCAGAAGGGCCACTACGACCTGGCGCTGCTCCAGGTGGCCCTGCGCAACGTGGCCAACTACAGCCCGGCGGTCCTGCCCCTGGACGAGGGCCAGCTCGACGAGTGGAAGGTCCTGGCCCGCCTGGCGCTGGTGCTCCAGGGCATGGGCGCGGGCGCCGATCCGGCCGTGGTGGACGACCTGATGGTGCAGTCGCTGGTGGGTGCGGCCGTCAACGACGAGACCGGGCCGATCGCCGGGCGCGATCCCGAGGAGATCATCGCCCTGCTGGGCGAGCGCACCGGGCCCGAGCGGCTGATCGACCTGATGCTGCGCACCGGTCCCTACGGGGACGGCTTCGGCGCCAACCCGGATGGCCTGAGCCTCGACGTGCTGCTGGACCAGCCCCACGGCGTGGACCTCGGGGCCCTGGAGCCCCGCCTGCCCGACGTGCTGCGCACGCCCTCGGGGATGGTGGAGCTGGCCCCGGAGCCGATCGTGGCCGACGTGGCCCGGCTGCGGGCCGCGCTCGACGCCCCGACCGACGGGATGACGCTGGTGGGCCGGCGGGACCTGCGCTCCAACAACTCGTGGATGCACAACGTCGAGGTGCTGGTGAAGGGCAAGCCCCGCTGCACCGTCCACGTCCACCCCGACGACGCGGCCCGGCTGGGCCTCACGGACGGGGCCGAGGCCCAGGTCGCCTCGCGCACGGGCAAGGTCACGATCCCGGTCGAGGTGACGGACGACATCCGGCCCGGCGTGGTGTCGATCCCGCACGGCTGGGGCCACGACCTCGACGGCGTCGAGCTCGGCGTGGCCCGGCGCTACGCGGGCGTGAACTCCAACCTGCTGGCCGACGAGGAGCTGCTCGACCCGCTGTCGGGCAACGCCGTGCTCAACGGCATCCCGGTCGAGCTCAGCCCGGTATGACCCGCCCGCCGTCGAGGACGACGATCCGGTCGGCCCGCTCCAACACGTGGGGGCGGTGGCTGACCAGCAGCGCGGTCTCGAAGCCGCTGGCCATGACCCGGTCCCACACCCGGGCCTCGGTGTCGGCGTCGAGGGCGCTGGACAGGTCGTCCACCACCAGCAGCTCCGGCCGCCGGACCAGCGCCCGCGCCGCGCCCGCCCGCTGGATCTGGCCGCCGGACAGGCGCAGGCCCTTGGGCCCGATCAGGGTGCCGGCCCCGTCGGGCATACGGACCAGGTCCTCGTCCATGCAGGTCAGCCACAGCACCTCGTCGAGGTCGTCGCCGGGCACGCCCATGAGGACCGTGTCGGCCAGCGGCTCGCTGAACAGCCGCGGCACCTGGGACAGGTAGGCGGCACGGGGCGGGACCAGCACGGTGGACGGATCGTCGATCGCCGTGCCGTTCCAGCTGATCGTGCCCGCGTCGCGGCGCACCAGGCCGAGCAGGGCCCGCACCAGCGTGGTCTTCCCCGCGCCGACCGGTCCGGTCACGACCACCAGCTCGCCGCGCCGCACCACCAGGTCGACGTCCGCGATGCCGCGGCCCGAGGCGGGGTAGGTCACCGTCAGGCCCTCTACCCGCAGCTCCTCCAGCCGCTCGTCGCCCTCCGCCCGCAGGGACGGGGACACGAGCGCCGGGGGCCCGTGGCGCAGGTAGGTGGGCGTGGCGGCGGTGACGGCCCGCCGGTCGGGCTCGGGCAGCAGCTCGGCCAGCCGGTCGACCGACACGTCGGCCTGGCGCAGGTACACCAGGTAGCGGCCGACCCACTTGGGCAGCTCGGCGATGGTGCGGGCGTAGGCGGCGAACAGGCCCAGGTCGCCGATGCTGAGGTCGCCCCGGGCGAACGACGAGGCCACCACGACCAGCGCCACGCCCGCGGCCACCTCGCCGGTCCCGAAGCCGAGCGAGCGCACCACCTCGGACCCGACCTGGTCCCGCCGGCTCACCCGGGCCCGGGCCGCGTTGAGCCCGTGGAAGTGCCGGCCCACCGCCGTCTCGGCCCCGCCGGCCTGCACGGCCAGCACGGCCCCGAACACGTCGCCGATGAAGCCCGTGACGCCGGCGGTCGCCTCGCGGGCCTCACGCCGCCACACCCGCAGGCGGGGGCCGAGCCACAGGCAGCCCGCGGTGGCCAGCGCCACGGGGACGAGCACGGCCACGGCCGCCCACGCGTCGATGGTGAGCAGCACCCACAGCGCCACTACCGAGGCCGCCACCGCGGCGGTGATGTCGATGACGACGTCGAGCACCATGCTCAGGTCCTGGACGTCGTCCCGGAAGCGGCTCACGGCCTCGCCCGGCGCGCCGGGCAGCCGCCCCGCGGCGGGGCCGGGGTCCGACACCAGCGAGCGCAGCAGGTTGACCCGGGGCACGGTGTGCCAGCCGACCCAGCAGCCGTGCCACTGGATGGCCACGGCCACCAGCCCGGACCAGCGCGCCGCCTCCAGCCCCACGAGGATGGCGATCAGGCCCCAGGGCGAGCGGCTGTCCGGCGAGGCGAGGCCGTCGAGGATGACCTTGACCGCTGCGCCGGTCAGCAGCGGCACGGCGAAGAACGCGACGAAGCCGGTCAGGCAGGTCAGGTAGGCGACCGGCTCGTGCCGCCCCAGTCGATAGGCGACGCGCAGGGTGGTGACCGGCTTCATGCCGTCGCCTCCTCGGGCTCGTCGTCCAGTTGCGCGGCCCGGACCAGCCGGGCGTAGCGGCCGTGGCGGCGCAGCGCCAGCTCCGCCCGGGGCCCGTGCTCCACGATGCGGCCCGCCTCCACCACGGCGACCTCGTCGACCCGGTCCAGCGTGTCCAGCCGGTGGGCGATGACCAGCGCGGTGCGGCCGGCCAGCAGGGCCCGGGTGGCCTCGCCGATGCGCTCCTCGGTGAGCGGGTCGAGCCGGCTCGACGCCTCGTCCAGCACCACCACCGCGGGATCGGCCAGCTGCGCCCGAGCGAACGCGAGCAGCTGGCCCTCGCCCGCGGAGAGCCCGTGGGCGCCGTCCAGGCGCGTGTCGAGCCCGTTGGGCAGGGCGGCGAACCACTCGCCCAGGCTCATGCGCTCCAGCAGCGCCACCAGCTCCGCGTCCGACGCCTCGCGGGCGCCGTACAGGGTCAGGTTGTCGCGCACGGAAGCCCGGAACAGCTCGACGTCCTGGGTCACGACGGCCACCCGGTCCCGCAGTGCGTCGAGCTTCAGGTCGCGCACGTCCACGCCCCCCACGCGGACGGTCCCGTCGCTGGCGTCGCGGAAGCGGGCCAGCAGCCGGCCGAGCGTCGTCTTGCCGCTCCCGGTGCGGCCGACGACGCCCAGCTGCGTCCCCGGAGCCAGGTGCAGGTCGACGCCGGCGAGCGCCGCGGTGCGGCCGTCGTAGCTGAAGCTGACCGCGTCGAAGTCCACGGCCAGGGCTCCGGGGGCCAGCGCCGAGCCGTCGAGCGGGCCGTCGGCGATGGCCGGCGCGGTCGCCAGCATGGTGGAGGCGCGGCGGGCGCCCGCCATGGCCTTCTGGAACTCCTTGAGCTGCTCGGCGATGCGCTCCAGCGGCAGCCGCAGCATGTCGGCGTAGCGGTACAGCGTCAGCACCGCGCCCACGGTGATCACGCCCCGCAGCTGGAGCACGACGCCGGTCGCCAGGACGGCTGCCGTGCCCACGCCGAGCACGAGGGCGGCCATGGCCTGGGCACCGTCGCCCCGCACGCTGGCGTGACGGGCTGCCCGCCACCAGCGGGCGCTGTGGCCGTGCAGGCGGTGGACCGCGTAGTCCCCGCCGCCGTTGGCCCGGATGTCCTCCAGCCCGCCCAGGCGCTCCTCCAGGTCGCCGTAGAGCTGGGCGTTGATCTCGCGCTCGGCCTCCCGGGCCGCCACCGCCGCCACCCGCAGGCGGATCATCACCGCCGCGGACCCGACCGCGGTCACGGCCAGCACCAGGCCGGTCAGCGGGTCGATGAGCGTGGCGACCACGACCATCCCCACCACCAGCACGAGGTTGCCCACGATGTGCACGGCGATGCCGGCGAAGAAGCGGCCCATGGCCTCGACGTCGCCGTCGATCCGCTCGATGAGCTGGCCCGGGCTGTGGCGGCCGTGCCAGGCCTGCTCCAGGCGCAGGGCGTGGGCCGCGAGCTGTTCCCGCAGGCGGTTGCCGGCCCGCCAGGACACGTGCGCCGAGCGCCACACGACGACCAGGTCGAGGCCGTTGCAGGCCAGCGCGGCCAGCGTGTAGGCGACGGCCAGGCGGGTCAGGCGGTCGACCCCGGCGCCGGCCAGGGCATCGTCGGCGAACACGCCCAGCAGCACCGGCAGGGCCAGGCGCAGGAGCATGGACACGACCAGGACCGCGACGATGCCTGCGAGGCTTCGCGCCTCGGGTCGGAGGGTGGCGGCGAGCAGGCGCGCCGCACGCCCCCCAGCGGGGGGATCGTCGCCAGGCACAGCCCGACGACCTTAGGGTTCGGCGCCTCCCGCACCCGAGTGAGTTTCCGGCTACCCCACGCGGCTAGGGTTGATGGGCCTCGGGCCGACATGGGTGGTGCTGGATGCACCCGGCCCGGTGACGGAAGAAGCACATCGACGTCATCAGGGAGATCCCATGACCATGCTCCGAGAGGGCGACTACAAGGTCGCCGACCTGACCCTGGCCGGCTGGGGCCGCAAGGAGATCGACCTCGCCGAGGTCGAGATGCCCGGCCTGATGGCCCTGCGCGCCGAGTTCGCCGACGCCCAGCCCCTGGCGGGCGCCCGCATCATGGGCTCGCTGCACATGACCATCCAGACGGCCGTGCTCATCGAGACCCTGACCGTGCTCGGCGCCGACGTGCGCTGGGTGTCCTGCAACATCTTCTCCACGCAGGACCACGCCGCGGCCGCGGTCGTCGTCGGCCCCAACGGCACGCTGGACCGCCCCGAGGGCGTCCCGGTCTACGCCTGGAAGGGCGAGACGCTGGAGGAGTACTGGTGGTGCACCGACCAGGCCCTGCAGTGGCCCGACGGTGGCGGGCCCAACATGATCCTCGACGACGGCGGCGACGCCACGCTGCTGGTCCACAAGGGCGTCGAGTACGAGAAGGCCGGCGCGGTGCCCGAGGCCACCGAGGACGACCCCGAGGAATGGCACGTCATCGTCGACCTCCTCAAGCGCACCATCGCCGAGCGCCCCGGCCGCTGGGCCGAGACCGCGGCGGCCATCAAGGGCGTGACCGAGGAGACCACGACCGGCGTCCACCGGCTCTACCAGATGGCCGAGGTCGGCCAACTGCTGTTCCCGGCCATCAACGTCAACGACTCGGTCACCAAGTCCAAGTTCGACAACCTCTACGGCTGTCGCCACAGCCTCGTCGACGGCATCAACCGGGCCACCGACGTCATGCTCGGCGGCAAGGTGGCCGTGGTGTGCGGCTACGGCGAGGTCGGCAAGGGCTGCGCCCAGTCGCTGCGGGGCCAGGGCTGCCGGGTGATCGTCACCGAGGTCGACCCCATCTGCGCGCTGCAGGCGGTGATGGAGGGCTACGAGGTCAACACCCTCGACCAGATGGTCGACAAGGCCGACATCTTCGTGACCGCCACCGGCAACAAGGGGATCATCTCGGCCGAGCACATGGCCCGGATGAAGCACAACGCGATCGTCGGCAACATCGGCCACTTCGACAACGAGATGGACATGGCCGGCCTGGCCCGCATGAGCGACGTGCGCAAGGTCGAGATCAAGCCGCAGGTGCACGAGTTCGTGTTCCCCGACGGCCACTCGGTGATCGTGCTGGCCGAGGGCCGGCTCGTGAACCTGGGGTGTGCGACGGGCCACCCGAGCTTCGTGATGTCGATGAGCTTCACCAACCAGGTGCTGGCCCAGATCGAGCTGTTCACGAAGACCGACAACTACCCGCTCGGGGTCCACGTCCTGCCCAAGCTCCTCGACGAGCAGGTGGCTCGCCTGCACCTCGACAGCCTCGGCGTCCGCCTCACCGAGCTGAGCGAGGGCCAGGCCGACTACCTCGGCGTGCCCCGCTCCGGCCCCTACAAGCACG
>DATBGF010000685.1:0-5368 GCA_036558145.1 Acidimicrobiales bacterium | reverse complement strand
CCTCAGGCCCGCCACCTGCTCTAGGAGCGCCTCTACCGGCTCAAGCGCGAGGGCGTAACCCTCGTGCTCACCACCCACTACATGGACGAGGCGGAGCAGCTCTGCGACCGGCTCGTGATCATGGACGAGGGCCGCATCGTGGCCGAGGGCTCGCCCCGGCAGCTGATCGAGCGCTACTCGACGCGTGAGGTGGTCGAGCTCCGCTTCACCACCCACGAGGAGCAGGAGGCCGTGCTGCCCCGGCTCGCCGGGCTCGGGGAGCGCATCGAGCCGCTGGGCGACCGGATCCTCGTGTACACGTCGCAGGGCGACGAGACCGCGGCCGGGCTCAGCGCCGACGGCGTCCACCCCGACTCCATCCTCGTCCGGCGCAGCTCGCTGGAGGACGTGTTCCTCCTGCTCACCGGGCGGACCCTCGAAGATGAGTGACGCCCTCGCCACCCTGGCCGACGCCGTGCCCCTGCTGCGGGTCACCGAGCGCGAGGCCCGCATCTGGCGGCGGTTCTGGCACACCGCGGTGCTGTCCGGGGTCCTGATCCCGCTGCTGTTCCTCGGTGCGCTCGGCATCGGGCTCGGCAGCCTGGTGGACGACAACCAGCGCTCCGTCCAGGGGTTCGAGTACCTGGTGTTCGTGGCCCCGGGGATCCTCGCCGCCACCGCGGTCCAGTCGGCCGCGGGCGACTCGCTGTGGCCGATCATGGTCGGCCTCAAGTGGATGCGCACCTTCCACGCCGCCGCCGCCAGTCCGCTCACGCCCGGGCAGGTCTACGGCGGCTACGTGGCCTGGATCGGCCTGCGCATCATGTTCAACTGCACGCTCTTCCTCATCGTCGCCGCCCTGCTGGGCGCGGTGCCGTCGCCCTGGGGCGTGCTGGCCATCCCCTTCGCCACGCTGGGCGCCCTCGCCTTCGCCGCGCCCGTGTGCGCGTACTCGGCGATGCAGGACACCGACATCCCCTTCCCCATCGTCTTCCGGCTCGTGGTCATGCCGATGTTCCTGTTCTCGGGCACGTTCTTCCCGGTGTCGCAACTGCCCGACTGGCTGGAGCCGATCGCACGCCTCACCCCGCTGTGGCACGCGGCCGAGCTGTGCCGGGGCGCCACGACCGGGACGCTGGGCCTCGGCCCGGCGCTGGTGCACATCGCGTTCCTGGGCGCGTTCGTGGCCGGCGGGTGCTGGTACGGCGCCCGGGCGTTCCGACTGAAGCTGGCGCCGTGAGCGCGCTCGCCGTGATGAGCAGCCGCCGGCTGGTCCGGGTGGCCGAGCGCAACGCCCGGGTCTACGTGCGGGCGTGGCCGGCCTTCCTGAGCGGGTTCTTCGAGCCCGCCTTCTATCTGTTCTCCATCGGGATCGGGGTCGGCGCGCTGGTCGGCCAGATCCCGGGCCCCGACGGCACGCTGGTCGACTACGACCAGTACGTCGCCCCCGCCATGATGGCGGTGGCGGCCATGAACGGCTGCATCTTCGACACCACGTTCAACTTCTTCGCCAAGTACAAGTACGCCCACACCTTCGACGGCATGCTGGCCACGCCGCTGGGGGTGGACGACGTCGCCCGGGGCGAGCTCTCGTGGGCGCTGCTGCGGGGCCTGCTGCAGGCCATCGCGTTCTTCCTGACCATGTGGGCCATGGGGCTGGCGCCGTCGGCGTGGGCGGTGCTGTCGATCCCCGGCGCCGCGCTGATCGGCTTCGCCTTCGCGGGCGCCGGGCTGGGCCTGACCACCTTCATGCGCTCGTTCTTCGACTTCGACTACGTGGGCCTGGCCATCATTCCGCTGTTCCTGTTCTCGGCCACGTTCTTCCCGCTGGACCAGTACCCGCCCGTGCTGGAGTGGGTCGTGCGCGTCAGCCCGCTCTACCAGGGTGTCGCCATCGAGCGGGCCCTCGTCCTGGGCGTGCCCTCCCCCGTGCTCCTGCTGCACGCGGCCTACCTCGTCGCCATGGGCTGGTTCGGACTGCGGGTGGCCGGACGGCGGCTCGGGCGGATGCTCCTCCCGTGAGCGGCGGACGAGGCAGGCTGGAGCCATGGCTGCGAGCGACGCCGGCCGCGAACTCGTCACCGCGCGCGGCCTGACGCTGCCGGCCGCCGCCATCGAGGAGCAGTTCGCGCGCGGGTCGGGCCCGGGCGGCCAGCACCGCAACGTCACGGCCTCGGCGGTCGTGCTGGTCGCCGACCTCAACGCCCTCGCCGGGCCGGGGGCGATCCGAGCCCGGGCCGTGCTGGGCGAGGTCGTGCGGGTCAAGGCCGAGGAGTCGCGCTCGCAGTGGCGCAACCGCAGCCTCGCCCGGGAGCGGCTGGCCGGGCTCATCGACCGCGCCTCCGTCCCGATGCCGCCCCGCCGGCCCACCCGGCCGTCCCGCCGGGCCCGCGAGTCCCGCCTGGAGGACAAGCGCCGCACCGGCGAGCGCAAGCGCGACCGCTCCTGGCGCCCCGGCGACGACGGCTGACCCCCGCTCACGCCGGGCGCGAGGACCGATGTTCCCGCACCGGCGCGAGCAGGGCGGCAACGGACATGTCGAGGAGGTTCGCCCGCCAGACGTCGAACGGCAGGAGCGGGCGGACAGCGCCCTGCGCGGGCGTGCCCGCATCTTCCGCCCGGGCCCGGTCGGCACAGAGGTGGTGCGAGGCAGTGGTCACGGCCACGATCCGCTCGACCGCCAACGTCGGGCCCATGGTGGCGGCCAGGTGCTCGTACAGGGTGGCGCCCGCATGCAGAGCGATCGCCGGAACGTGGCCGATCACCTCACTCACGCTGACGTCGGGCCTGGCCCCCAGCTCGGCGGAGATCTTGACCCACGCCCGCTGCGACGGACCGAGGCGCAGATAGTCGGCCGGCGGCCGGACCAGCAGCTCGACCAGCGCCTCCGGGTGGTCACGCCTGCCCTCGGCCAGGACGTCCGCGTACAACGCCTCCTGCAGCGCAGCCATCCGGGGCAGGTGGCGCCCGGCGACGGCCGCCAGCAGGCCGTCGCGGCCACCGAAGTGGAACTGGAGCGCGGAGCTGTTGCGCTGGCCCGCGGCGATGCGGATCTCGCGCAGCGACACGGCGTCCACCCCCCGCTCGCCCCAGAGGCGCTCGGCGGTGTCGAGGATGCGATCGCGCGTCCGCGCTCCGCGCGCGGAGTGGGCGTCCGAGGGGGTCAGGGGTTCAGGCAGACGGTGTTCCTCGAGCCGATGTCCTTCAGGTCGATCCGGTCGTAGGTGCCGTCGGGACAGGTGATCTTGCGGTTGAGCTCGGTGAACATGCCGTCGGGCGACTCGTAGCCCGGCACGTTCCAGACGTGGACCATGTAGCCGGTGAAGGGCACGAACGCCCCGCCCACTCCGGCGCACATCTCCTCGGTCACGTCGTCGCGATCCGCCCCGAAGGGTGTCTCGATGACGCCGCCGGGACCGGTCACGATGCACACGGACTCGTGGTAGTGCCAGTGGTCGTTGGGCCCGGCGAAGCCCTCGGGCTCGCTCTGGGATCCGTACGAGAGGAACATGAACCCGGCCAGGGGCGAGTCCGGCTCGACGCCGTCGAAGATGAGCATCGGGGCGGCCAGGTCCTCGGGATCCATGCGGCCGTCGGCGTTCATCACGAAGTTGGGCCCCTGGTAGTGGACGCCCAGCCCGGGCGAGAACGGGCCGGACCGATGCCACCCCGCGGCCTCGGCGTCGGCCAGGGTCGGGAACCGCTCGATCAGGGGTGCAGTGGCGGCCAGTTGGCCGGCGAGCGTGGACCGCTCCTCCGCGGTCAGCGGCGCGTCCTGGCCGTGCTCGTGCTGGTGGCCGTTGGACAGGGCCGCGAACCCGGCGTCATCGCTTGCTGCGCCGTGGTCGTGATCCCCGCCCGCCGCCGGCTCCGTGCCCGCGGGATGTGCGTGGTCGCCGTGGCTCGCCGCCGCGTGATCCCGGGCGGACGGCGACACCACCGCGCCCGTGGTCAGGACCACGGCCCCCACCACCCCGGCGATCGCCAGCGGCGGACGCAGGGCGGTCCGGACCGGCCCGGACCCGCGCAGGGCCGCGGCGGCGACGATCAGGGCCACCACTTCGAGCGCCACGCACGCGCCGTCGACGATCGACACCGACTCGGGATGGCCCGCGTGCGCACCGAAAGGCAGCCCGGCCGTCCGGCTGATCGCCCAGGCCGCGATCAGGGCTGCGCTCGTCGCCACCACCCCGAGCGCCACCCGCCGGCTGGGCCGGAGCAGCACCGCGGCGGCCAGCAGGAGCTGCAGCCACGCGGAGACCACGAAGCCCCACCCCTCGACCGCCGACTCGCCGAGGTGCGACGGCGCCATGGCCATGTGGATGGCGCCCGCTCCCGCCAGGCACGACGCCACCAGCCACCTCGCCCCCGGCGACCAGCCCGCAGCGCCCACGGCACCAGCGGGCTCCGGTGGCGCGTCGGGCCTGTGCACCGCGGGCGCGTCCAAGAGATCGGTCACGGTTCTCCCCCCTCGAGCCGGGATCGTCGAGTCCCGACTCGCTCCTAGGCTAAGTCAGGTAGATCACTGGATCAATCCATCTGCATTAGTCGTCGGGCCCCCGGGCGCACCTGGGCGACTGTCGGGCGCGTCTGTGATGCTGGGGCCGTGCGCATCGTGCTGCTCGGCGCTCCCGGCTCGGGCAAGGGCACGCAGGGCCCCCGCCTGGCGGAGCGCCTCGGCGTCCCGTACCTCTCGACCGGCGAGCTGCTGCGCGCCGAGGCCGCGGCCGCGACCGACCTGGGCGCCCGGGTGGCGCCCTACCTGGAGGAGGGCGAGCTGGTCCCCGACGACCTCACGCTGGAGGTCGTCGACCGGGCCCTGGCCGGCGGCGCCGCCGCGGACGGCTTCGTGCTCGACGGGTTCCCCCGCACGCTGGCCCAGGCCGAGCGGCTCGGCGACGTGGACCTCGTCCTCCACCTGGCGCTGCCCGACGACGTCGCCCGCCGGCGCCTGGCCGACCGCGACGAGGGCCGGGCCGACGACGCCGATCCCGAGGTCATCGAGCACCGCCTGCGCGTCTACCACGACCAGACGGCCCCGCTCCTCGGCCACTACGACGAGCGCGGCACTCTCGTCACCGTGGATGCCGACCGCTCCCCGGCCGAGGTCACCGCCGCCCTGGACGCGGCCCTCGACGCCGCTGCGCCCCGCGCTACGGACTGACCGGCTGCAGCACCTGCCGGAGCTCGACGCGGTCGCCCCAGCGGTCGTGGGCGTAGCCGGTGACGTCCGGCTCCAGGACCCAGACCTGGGCGACCACGACGCCGCGCCGGCCGTCGGACCAGATCCCGAGCGGCCGGAGCGCGTCGTGGGCCTCCGGGTCGGACACCTCGTCCTGGAGCGCGTGGAGCTCGGCCTCGGTGGGCAGGTCCCGCTCGACCACGCACA
>DATBGF010000684.1:0-9535 GCA_036558145.1 Acidimicrobiales bacterium | reverse complement strand
CAGCTCGGCCCGCCAGCGGCGGTCCCCGGGGTCGAGGCCCACGTGCTCGGCCAGCGCGGCCAGCACGGGCACAGGCTCGGCCACCACGTCCTCGTAGCGCACGTCCAGCACCTCGACGCCGTGGTCGGCCACCTGGCGCTCCAGCAGGCCGACCTCCCGCACCCAGTGCTCGGCGCACAGCGCGAGGGGATCACCGCCCTCGGCGGCCCAGCGCTCGGGCGTGCCGCCGTACCACCACAGCCGGCTCGACGGCCACCAGTCGACCGCGGCCAGCGAGGCCGCCACCGCCCGGCCGTCCCGGGTGATCCGCACGAAGCGGGCACCGGGGAAGGCCTCGGTCAGCACGCCCACGCGGCCGTTGTTGGCGATCCGCTTGTTGACCAGCAGCCGCCCGCCGGCGGCCCGGCGCACCTGCTCGAACGTGCGGGCCAGGCCCTCGCCGGCCCTCGGCGGCGGGTCCACCGCGGGGTCGTCGGAGATGCCGTGGTGGGCGAACACCGGCTCGCCCTCCACCGGCTGGGGGAACAGGCGCTCGGACGCCGATCGGGCCCGCCCGTAGGCGTAGGCGTCGGCGCCACCGGGGCCGAACCAGACGGTGCGGCGACGCTCGGGACGGACGGCGGCCAGGCGGTTGAGCGCGCCCAGCCAGGGCAGGGCGGGTGCCCGCCGGACGTAGTTGGACAGCCACGCCGCCCGCGGGTGCAGGCACAAGAGCTTGTACACGAGGCTGGTCCCGGACCGTGGCGCACCGAGGAGGAAGGCGGGGTCGTCGGTCATGGCGGGGACATCGTTTCCGCGACCCCGCGCGCACGGAAGACGCCGGGACAGTTGTTCACCGGCCCGACGTCCAGATTTCAGGTGCGCGTCCGCGGGCGGATTCTTCCGACTGCGAGAGTTCGATCGTGGTGCGCGTGGCCTACGTGGCGGGCTTCGGCCGCAGCGGCAGCACGCTGCTCGGCAGCCTGCTGGGACAGCTCGACGGCGCGGTGTGCGTCGGCGAGCTGCGCTACCTGTGGACCCGCGGGATCCTCGAATCCCGGCGCTGCGGGTGCGGCACGCTCGTGCCCGCCTGCCCGCTGTGGTCGGCCGTCCTGGCCGAGGCCGGGCTGACCGCCGCGCCCGAGCGACTGGCCAGGTCGGTGGCCAGCGAGGCCCGCGCCTCGGCACCCACCACCACGGCCGCGCTGCTGGCGCCCGGGACCGCGGGGCCCATCGTGACCCGGGGCCTCGACTGCTACGGCGGCCAGCTGGTCGACGTCTACCGGGCCATCCAGCGGGTGTCGGGCGCCCGGGTGGTGGTCGACACGTCCAAGGCCCCGGGCGGCGCGTGGCTGGTCGCGGCGACCCCGGAGGTCGACCTGCGGATCGTCCACCTGGTGCGCGACCCGCGGGCCACCGCGCACTCGTGGAGCCGCTCGAAGCCCATCGACGACGGTGGGGCCCGCTCGCGCATGGTCACGCTGGGCCCGGTGCGCAGCTCGGCCCACTGGCTGCTGCGCAACGTGGCCACCCGCCGGGCCTTCGGGCGCGATCCCGAGCGCTACCGGCTGGTCCGCTACGAGGACCTGATCCGCTCGCCCCGCCGGGTGCTGGCGTCGCTGGCGGAGTGGCTGGGCCTCGAGGGCGAGCTGCCGCTCCTCGACGACCACACCGCCGTGCTGGAGGCGGTGCACACCATCGGCGGCAACCCCGACCGGGACCAGACCGGCGTGGTGCGCCTCGACCTGGACGACGCGTGGCGCGAGCACATGACCGCCGGCGCCCGCCGGCTGAGCGGGCTGGTGACGCTGCCGGTCCGCCCCACCTTCGGCTATGGGGGACTGCCGGTGTCGGGACAGTGGCTGGGGCGGGTACGCCGCCAGGTGGCGTGGATCCGCTCGGACGGGCTGGCCCGCATGGTGGAGGAGAAGGACCTCCACCCCGGCCAGCGGCTGCGGGCCGCGGTGGACGACGCCGTCTGGTGCCGGCGCCACGGGGTCGAGCCGGGCCAGGCCGTGCCCGTGTGGGTGCTGGGGGTCCAGCGCTCGGGGACCAACCTGCTGACCCGCACCCTGCAGGGCGTGCCCGAGGTGGCGGTGTTCAGCGAGAACCACCGCCGGGCGTTCGTCGACTACCGGCTGCGGCGCGACGAGGACGTCCGCCGGCTCATCCACCGCGACCGCCACCCGCTGGTGGTGCTCAAGCCGCTGTGCGACTCCGCCCGGGCGCTCGACTTCTGGGGACCGGCCTTCGCCGCCCGGCCGTCCCGCATCATCTGGGCCTACCGGTCGGTGGACGGCCGGGTGCGCTCGGCCCTGTCCCGCTTCGGGCCGGCCAACCTCGAGGTCATGCGGGCCGTGGTCGCCGGGCGCCACGAGGGCCTGTGGCAGGCCGAGGGCCTCTCGGCGGACGACATCGCGCTGATCCGTGAGCTCCCCTGGGACGACGATGACGCCCCCGCCGCGGCGGCGATGTTCTGGTACGTCCGCAACAAGCTGCTGTTCGACCTGGGCCTGGACACCCGGGCGCGGGTCACGGTGTTCTCCTACGACGCCTTCGTGGCCGACCCCGAGCAGGGCGCGGCGGTGCTCGGGCGCTTCCTGGGCGTGGACCCGGGCGCCCTCGACCCCGGGCCGGTGCGTCCGTCCCGCCCGGTGCGGCTCGACCTGCCCTACGAGATCCGGCGGCGCTGCGACGAGCTGGGCGCCGCCCTCGACGGCCTGTGGCGGCGGGCGACCCACACCCTCGTGGAGGCCGGTTGACGGCCGGCGCCCAAGCCGGGCCGCTCCGGGCGGACGCCGCCACGGCTTGGCGCACCGCGCCGGCGACCCCGGCTGCCACCGGCTGGCGGACGGCGGTGGGCGTCGCCGCCGGCGGGCTGGCGGCGACTCTGACGGCCACGGCGCTGGCGTCTCCGGACGCGCCGGTTCGGCTCGTCCTGGCGCCGGTTGTGGTGCTGGCCGGGGTCGTGGCCGTCGCCGCCGCGGTGTTCCGCTTCGAGGCGTTCCTGCTCGGCGCCCTGGTGGTCCGCTCGTCGCTGGATGCGCTGGGTGGGGCCGGCAGCCGGGCCCTGGAGCCCGCCACCGCGCTCGGCGCCCTGTTCATCGCGGCCGGGCTGGCCTGGCTGTTCGTGAACCGCGACCGGCTGCACCGCCCGAGCCCGGTCACCTGGGCCGCCCTGGCCTTCACCGCGGCGGCGGCCCTGAGCCTGCCCGGCTCGGTGGCGCCGGTGCGGGGCGCGATCGACCTGGTGCGCATCGCCGGCGCGGTGATGCTGCTCGTCGTCGTCGAGCAGGTGGTGCGCAGCGACCCCGCCCGCCGCCGGCTGCTGGCGGCGCTGGTCGCCTCCGCGCTGGTGCCCCTGGCCGTGCTGGCGTCGCAGTACCTCACCGGCAGTCGGGCCGCGGTGCGCGGCGACGTGTCCCGCTTCACCGGCACGTTCAACCACCCGAACCCGTTCGCCGCCTACCTCGGGCTGCTGCTGGTGACGTTCCTCGCGGTGCGGGTGGCGCTGCCCGGGCGCGGTGCCCGGCTGTACACGGCGGCCGCGGTGGCGTGCGGGGCGGGGATGCTGGCCACCTACGCCCGCGGGGCCTGGGTCGGGGCCGTGATCGGCGTGGTCGTGGTGGCCGCCCAGGTGGACCGCCGGCTGCTCCTGCGCCTGGCCGCCCTGGTCGTGGCCGTGCTGCTGCTGGTCCCCTCGGTGAGCCACCGGCTCACGGACCTGGAGGACCAGCGCCACCTGAGCGGCACCGCCGGCAACTCGCTGACCTGGCGGCTCGACTACTGGGGCGAGGTGCTGCACCTGGCCGACAACCCGGTGACCGGGATCGGCCTGACCGGCGTGTCGGCCCGGCTGACCACCGCCGTGCCGCCCCACAACGACTTCCTGCGGGTGTACGTGGAGACCGGCCTCGTGGGCCTGGTCGCCTACGGAGCCCTGTTGGGCGCCATGTGCCGGGTGGCATGGCGGGCCACCCGGCGGGCGCCCACCGCCCTCGGCCGGGCCATGGGCGTGGCCGCCACCGGCTGCGTGGCCGGGTTCCTGTGGCTGAGCGCGTCCTCCAACCTCATCTCCCAGGTCGTCGTGCTCTGGTACCTGTGGGCCCCGCTGGGCGCCGCGGCCGCCGCTCTCGCCGAGGCGGAGGCGCGGTGAGGATCCTCCACGTCAACAAGTTCCTCTACCGCCGGGGCGGGGCCGAGGCCTACATGGAGGACCTGGCCGGCCACCAGCGGGCCCAGGGCCACGAGGTGGCGTTCTTCGGCATGGACCACCCGGAGAACACCCACGTCGACCTGCAGCGGTTCTTCCCGCCCCACGTCGAGCTCGACCCGATGCCCCCGGGCGTGGTCGCCAAGGCCCGCGGCCTCGGCCGGATGGTCTGGTCGGGCACGGCCCGGCGGGGGATCGAGGGCGCGGTCCGGGACTTCGAGCCCGACGTGGCCCACCTCCACAACGTGTACCACCAGCTGTCGCCGTCGGTCGTGGCCGGGTTGGCCGCCTGCAGGGTGCCGATGGTCATGACCCTGCACGACTACAAGCTGGCCTGCCCCTCCTACCAGTTCCTGGCCGGCGGCACGGTGTGCGAGGCCTGCGTCGAGGGCGGCTTCGGCCAGGCCGTGTGGCGCCGCTGCAAGGGCGGGTCGCTGGCGGCCAGCGCCGCGGTGGCGTCCGAGTCGTGGCTCCACCGCCGGTTCGGGGCGTGGGATCCGGTGGGCTGCTTCGTGAGCCCCAGCCGCTTCCTGGCCGGCCGGCTGCGGGCCGCGGGCGTCTACCCCGACCGCCTGGAGGTCGTGCCCCACTTCGTCGACCTCGCCGGGCTGCCGGCCCGGTCCGGCCCCGGGCGCGGCGTGGTGTTCGCCGGCCGCCTGTCGCACGAGAAGGCGGTGGACGTGCTGATCGAGGCCGTGGCCCGGTCCGGCCCGGCGGTCGGGCTCGACGTCTACGGCGACGGTCCCGAGCGGGCCGCGTTGCAGTCCAGGGCCGAGGCCGTCGCCCCCGGCCGCATCCGCTTCCACGGCCGCCAGGGCCGCGCCGAGGTCCTCGCCGCCCTGGCGGGCGCGGCGGTGGCGGCGGTCCCGTCCCGCTGGCACGAGAACCAGCCGATGAGCGTGCTGGAGGCGTTCGCCGTCGGGGTCCCGGTGGTGGCCACCGACCTCGGCGGCCTGCCCGAGCTGGTCCGGCCGGGCGAGACCGGCTGGCTGGTGCCGCCGGGCGACCCCGGGCCGCTGGCCGGCGCGCTCGTCGCCGCCGTCACCGATCCCGACCGTGCGGCCCGCCTCGGCCGCAATGCCCGTCGCCGGGTGGCGGAGGAGTTCACCCCCGCCCGCCACCTCGCCTCGCTCGAAGCCCTCTACGCCCACTGCTGACCAACGGAGGTCCATCTTGGAGATCGCTGAGTTCGTGTCCCGCCGCCGGCGGCTGATCGCCGCCCTCGCCGCCGTCCCCCTGGCGGCCGCGGTGGTCATGGCCGGCCTCGCCTTGCGGGGCGGGCCCACCTACCGAGCCCAGCAAGTCGTGGCCGTGCCCTCCTCGGGCGAGGCCGCGTCGAGCCGGCTCCAGGCCATGACCGACTTCCGCGAGCTCGTCGGGACCAGCGCGGTGCGCAACACCGTGGACGGCACCCTGACGGCCCGCCAGCTGGGGCTGTCCGGCCTCGTGGCCGTGCGGGTCGAGAGCTCGTCCCGGGCGGATGTGGTCGACGACGTCAAGGCGGCCACGTCCAAGGCGCTCGACCTGCTGCTCGGCGGCGACCGCCGGGTGGCCGAGGGCGAGGTGGCCGCGGCGGACGCCCAGATCGCCGACGTGACCGGACAGCTCGACGCCATCGCCACCCAGGCCGGCCACCCGCTGCCCCGCGAGCGCTACGAGGCGGTCCTGTCCGAGCTGAGCCAGCTGCGCGTCACCCGCGAGGAGCACGTGGCCGCGGGCGAGAACGGCGCGGCCGGGGCCCTCGACGCCTCGATCGCCGCCCTCGAGGCCGAGGAGTCGGCGCTGGCGCCCCTGGTGGCCCAGGCCGACGTGCTCAACGACGAGCTGGCCGCGGCCCGCACCGCCCGGGCCACCGCGGCCCAGGAGGTGGTCGTGAGCCAGAACCAGCTCGACGCCGCGGTCGCCGGCCTCGGCGAGCCGGTCGGGCCCACCCGGGTGCCCCGGCGCCCCGCGGTGCTCAAGGCCGCGGTCACGGCCCTGGTCCTCGGCACGATCATCGCCGCCCTGCTGCTGGCCCTGGTCGAGCTGGTCTCGCGTCAGGAGCGCCCGTCCGCGGGCGCCCACGCCAACAACGGCTCGGGCGTCCCGGCCGAGCGGCCGGTCGAGGCCGGCTCCACCGGCTGGTAGGGCGGGGTGGAACCGGGAGCGCTGCGGCTCAGCACCCGGCCGTAGACCACCTCCAGGGCGCGGGCCGCAGCGTCCCAGTCGTAGCGGGCCAGCACCGAGGCGGCCGTCTGCTCGGCCGCCGCCCGGTGGGCGGCGTCACCCCGGACCAGCAGGTCGGCCACGGCCCCGGCCAGCGCGGCCTCGTCGCCCACCGGCACCAGCCGCCGTCCGGGCCCGTCGGCCGCCAGCACCTCGCGGTGGGGCGGGATGTCGCTGGCGACGATCGGGACGCCGAAGGACGCGGCCTCCAGCAGCGTGAGCGGCAGGCCTTCCAGCAGCGAGGGCAGGACGAACACGCCGGCGTGCTGGTAGAGGGCGGCCAGGTCCTCGCCGTAGAGGTAGCCGGTCAGCAGCACGCGGTCGTCCTCGCCGGCCAGGCTCTCCAGCGCGGCGACGTACTCGTCGGAGAAGCTCGACCCGCCCGCGATGACCAGCCGGGCGTCGGTCGGCACCTGCCGGAACGCCCGCACGAGCGCGTCGGGCGCCTTCTCGGGCACGAGCCGGCCGACGAACAGGGCGTAGCGGCCAGGCTCCAGGCCCCGCTTTCGCACCAGGGCCGCGGGGGCGGGCGCCGGCCGGTCCACGCCGTTGGGGACGTAGACCCCGCGGCCGGGCGCGGCCCGGGTGTAGTGGGCGGCGAGCAGGTGGGAGACCCCGACGACGGCGTGGGGCACCCGCTCGCTCATGCGGGCGCCCATGCCCAGCACGACGCGGGCGCCGAGGCCCCACTTGTCCCGCTGGTTGTCGAAGCCGTGGATCGTCTGGACCACCCGGCCCCGGCGCAGCGCCCGCGGCAGGGCCGAGCACAGCCCCGGCCCCAGGGCGTGGAAGTGGAGGATGTCGTGGCCGGTCGCCATGGCGTGCACGGTCGCCAGCGCGCTGTGGACGATGGCGTCGAGGTGCTTGCTGGACACGGTGGGCAGGCGCACCACCCGCATGCCCAGCCACTCCTCGCGCCGCTCGGGCACGTAGTTGGGCCGGCAGTACACGGTGACCTCGTGGCCGCGGGCCACCAGCCGGCGCCCGAGCTGCTCGACGTGGTGCTCGATCCCGCCGAACGTGGCGGGCACGCCCCGCTGGCCGATCATCGCGATGCGCAGGGGCCGGGCGGGCGGTGCCTTCGGGTCCCGCTGGGGGCCCAGCACCCGGACCGCCCGGGACACGACCGCGCCGACCGTGGCCCCGAGGACGGCGACGTCCATCCACACCGACCAGTTGTCGACGTAGTGCAGGTCGAGGCGGCGGTAGGCGGAGATGGACTCGTCGTCGCGGGACTCGATCTGCCACAGCCCGGTGACGCCGGGCTTCACGTCGATGCGCCGGCGCAGGTCGGAGTCGAACTGCTCGACCTCGGACGGCAGTGCCGGCCGGGGCCCGACCAGGCTCATGGAGCCGGCCAGCACGCACAGCAGCTGGGGGAGCTCGTCCAGGCTGGTGGCCCGCAGGATGCGGCCGATCCGGGTCACCCGGGGGTCGTCGGCCAGCTTGAACAGCGGCCACTCGCGCTCGTTGCGCGCCCGCAGGTCGAGGAGCCGGGCCTCGGCGTCGCGCACCATGGTGCGGAACTTGAGGCAGGTGAAGGGCCGGCCCCCGATGCCGACCCGCTGCTGGCGGAACAGCACCGGCCGGCCGTCGGTGGCCAGGATGGCGAGCGCCGTCAGCGCGAAGAGCGGAGCGCTCAGCACCAGCAGGGCGCCGGCGACGGCCAGGTCGAGGGCGCGCTTGGCGGCGGTCCGGGCCGGGCTCAGGCTGTGGTGCTCGACGCAGACCAGGGCCTCGCGGGCGATCACCTGCGAGCGGATCCGCCGGTGGTCGAAGCCCCGCAGCCCGCTGGAGATCAGCACGAGGCGCCGGTCGTCGAGCAGCGCCCGGGTGACCTGGTTGAGCTCGCCGGGCGTCACCCCGGTGACCGTGATGACGGCTCCGGCCAGGTCCCGGGCCCGCACGATGTCCGCCAGCTCGTCGATCGGGCCCAGCCAGGGCAGGTCGGCGAGGCCGCCCGCGTTGCCGCCCTTCCCGCCGGCCACGCCCACGAGGCGGAAGCCGTCACGGCGGGCGGTGGCGAACAGCTCGGCCAGGTCCCCGGCCTCGGCGTTGGCGCCCACCAGCACCAGCTCGCGCACGAAGCGGCCCTGGTGGTGGAGCCGCCGCAGCACGACCCGCAGCGCCCCCCGCTCGGCCACCGCGAAGACGAACGTGAGCGGCACGGCCACGAGGGCCCAGGCCCCGTAGCGGCCGAAGCCGGCGGCGCCGTCGCCGGTGGCGGCGAAGACCAGCACGGCGAGCGCCCCGGCGATGAGCGTGGCCCGCCACACGGTCACGGTCTCGATCAGGTGCCCGGTGGCCACGGTGGGCCGGTAGAGGCGCAGCCCGGAGGCGACGGCCAGGGTCAGGGCCACGACCACGGCCAGATGCGGGAGCAGCGGGGGGAAGGCGAGGGCGGGGTCGTGGGCGGCCAGGAGGGAGGCGCCGAGCCACCAGCCACCGGCAGCACCGATGGCGTCGACCGTCATCGTCGCCCGGCGGAGGCGCCGGCCAATCTCGATCATGGGCCGCACCCAAACATCGGGTGATTGACCCAACGGGTCCCGAAGGTGGAGCAGGTGTGGCGGTCTGGTTAAACGTTATTCGTTCCCCCGCAATTCACCTTCCGTCGATACGGCGGGCGTCGGCCATTCACCACTCTCCAGCATGCTTGGCGCCCATGAGGCTCCCGCGACGCGTCGCGCTCGCGCTGGCCGCCGGTGCCCTGCTGCTGGCGGCCTGTGGCGACAAGGCCCCCGACGACGCCGCCGGCGAGGACCGGGCCGCTGCCGGGTCGTCGCCCGCGTCCGACGCCGGCTTCACGTTCGGCAACGAGCTCGTCCTCAACGCGGACGGCCCGGCGGACCCCGTGCTGGTGGCCAACGTCCAGGTCGACATCGTCGTCCGCAACGAGACCGGCGCCCCCCAGACGCTGCGCTTCACCAACGGCGCGCTCGACGACGGCCGGACCGAGGTGGGCCCGATCCCCGACGGCGGTGAGGAGCGGTGGCGGGCCACCACCACCGTGACGCGCCAGTGGGAGCTGGCCGGCAACCCGAGCTACCGCGGCACGCTGGCCACCGACCCGGGCACGTTCGGGCAGCCCGACGTGGCGGACACGGATTCGTGATCGTCCCGCGGGTGGCCGCCCTC
>DATBGF010000683.1:0-7318 GCA_036558145.1 Acidimicrobiales bacterium | reverse complement strand
CCGGTGGCCAGCAGCGTCGCCTGGAAGTCTCCGAACGCGTTGTTGCCCGAGACGATGTCGAGGGCCCGGGCCTGGTTGGATGCCAGCTCGTCGTCCACGACCTGGCCGACCTTCAAGTCGCGGCCGTAGATGCCCCCCTCGGAGTTCCGCCACGCGAAGTAGGCCTCGATGCCCTGCACGTAGCAATCGAGGATGCAGGTGCCGAGCGGGTTGCCCTGCTTGGTGCCGACCACCGTGTAGGTGATGGCATCGTCGGTCACGCCGGGCACGCCGGAGATCGCCACGTGCTCGTCGCGGTGGCTCTCACCGCCCCCCGACGGCGCCGCGCTGTCCGCCGCCGTCGTCCCCGACGACGTGTCGTCGTCGCCGGAGTTGCCGCACGCGGCCGCGGCGAGGATCAGGACAAGGAACGCCCCAGCAATGCTGACCCGCCTGGAGTGGAACACGGCTCCCCCCGTTAGTGCTGTCGTCGTGCCAGGAACCAAAAGTGACACGAGTGTTAAGTCGGACCGACAGTACCGCGATCGGAGACCGCCTGTCGGTCCGGTGTCAGCGCGGGTACTCGTAGAAGCCGCGGCCGGTCTTGCGACCCAGGAGGCCGGCGTCGACCATGCGGCTGAGCAGGGGCGGAGGCGCGTAAAGGGGCTCCTTGAACTCCTCGTAGAGCGACTCGGCGACCGCCATGGTGGTGTCGAGGCCGATGAGGTCGGTGAGGTGGAGCGGGCCCATGGGGTGGGCGCAGCCCTCGACCATGCCGGCGTCGATGTCCTCGGCCGTGGCGAAGCCGGACTCCAGCATGCGGATGGCCGACAGCAGGTACGGGATCAGCAGCGAGTTGACCACGAAGCCGGCCCGGTCCTGGGAGCGGATGACCCGCTTGCCCAGCGCCTCGACCGCGAAGGCCTCCGAGCGGTCGATGGTGCCGTCGGAGGTGAGCAGCGACGGCACCAGCTCCACCAGCTTGAGCACGGGGACCGGGTTGAAGAAGTGCAGGCCCACGACCGCCTCGGGGCGGCGGGTGGCCATGGCCAGCTTCATGATGGGGATCGACGACGTGTTCGACGCCAGCACGGCGTCGTCGGACTCGACGATCTTGTCCACCCGCTCGAACACGGCGACCTTGGCCGCCTCGTCCTCGAACACGGCCTCGATGACCAGCTCGCGGTCCGCCAGGGCGTCGAGGTCGTGGGACACGTCGATGCGGTCCAGGGCGGCGGCGCGGTCGGCGTCGGCGAGCTTGCCGCGGTCCACCGCGGTGGTCAGGGAGCGCTCGATGCGGGCCAGGCCCCGTTCGGCCGCCACCGCATCGGACTCGACCACCACGACGTCGCGACCGGCGCGGGCGGAGACCTCCGCGATGCCGGAGCCCATGAGTCCGCAGCCGACGACGCCGACCCGGGAAGGGAGCTGGGTCATGCGACCGATAGTACGGGTCAGGGCGTGAGGACGGGGAGGGTCTCCCAGCCCCGCACGGTCGAGGTCCGGGCCTGGACCGCGTGGTCCCGGTCGACCTCCCACGTGGGGAAGCGCTTGAGCACCTCGTCCAGCGCCACCCGCCCCTCCAGCCGGGCCAGCGCCGCACCCAGGCAGAAGTGGAGGCCGTAGCCGAAGGTCAGGTGGTGGTCGATCGTGCGGTGGATGTCGAAGCTGTCGCCGTCGGTGAAGTGGCGCTCGTCGCGGTTGCCGGAGGCGTTGAGCAGCAGGATCGCGCTGCCCGCGGGCACGGTCCGGCCGTAGAGATCGACGTCGCGGGTGACGTAGCGGCCCTGCGCCGGCGACGGCGGCTCGTAGCGCAGCAGCTCCTCGATGGCGTTGGGGATGAGGCTCGGGTCCTCCGCCAGCTCGCGGCGCTGGTCGGGGTGCTCGGCCAGCACCTTGCCGGTCCAGCCGATGAGCTTGGTGGTGGTCTCGTTGCCGGCCGCCGCGATCAGGCCGACGTAGCTGAGCACCTCGTCGCGCGTGAGCCGGCGCCGCTCGCCGTCGAGGTCCTCGTACTCGGCCGTGAGCAGCTCGGTCATCAGGTCGTCGGAGGGGTGCTCGGCCCGCCAGTCGAGGTACTCGGCGAACACCTCGGAGTGGCCCTCGGCCCGCTCGGCGGTGAAGTCGGGCATCGTGCCCTCGTCCAGGCGCAGGCCGTCGTCGATGCGGTCGCGGATGGCCTCCTGGTCCTGCTCGGGGATGCCGAGCAGCATGCCGATCGTGCGCATGGGCATCTGGGCGCCCAGGTCCCGGATGAAGTCGAAGCCGCCCGAGCCCACCAGCGGGTCCAGGCTGCGGGCGCAGAACTCGCGCACCTTGGGCTCGACCGCGTTCATCTTGCGGGGCGTGAACACCCGGGACAGCAGCCCCCGGTGCAGGTCGTGGTTCGGGGGGTCCTCGAAGATCATCGAGCCCGGCGGGATCTCGATGTCGGACTTGATCAGCTCGAGGAGCGTGCCCTTGGCCGAGCTGTACGTGCGCCAGTCGACCAGGCCCCGCTCGACGTCGTCGAAGCGGCTCAGCGCGTAGAAGTCGTAGCGCTCGTTGTAGTAGAGGGGCTGCTCCTCCCGCATCCGGCGCCAGATCGGGTACGGGTCCGCGTCGATCTCGAAGTCGAACGGGTCGTAGTAGATGTCCGGCTCGGTGGCGGTCATCGGTCAATCCTCTCAGGGTGCGATCGAGATCGCCTTGACGTCCAGGAACTCGTCGAGCCCCTCGGGCCCCAGCTCGCGCCCGAAGCCACTCGCCTTCACGCCGCCGAACGGGGCGGCCGGGTCCATGCTGTAGGGCTGGTTGACGCCGAAGGTACCGGTCCGGACCCGGCGGGCGACACCGAGCCCACGGTCCGTGTCGGCGGTCCACACGGAGCCCGACAGCCCGTAGTCGGAGTCGTTGGCGATGCGCACGGCCTCGGCCTCGTCCCGGTACGGGATCACCGACAGGACCGGCCCGAAGATCTCCTCCCGGGCGATGCGCATGCCGTTGTCCACGCCGTCGAACAGCGTCGGGCGCACGTACCAGCCCCGCTCGACGCCGTCGGGCAGGTCGGTGCCGCCCCGCACCCGGCGGGCGCCTTCCTTCTCCCCCAGCCCGATGTAGTCGCGGACCCGCTCCTGCTGGCGCCGGGCCACCAGCGGGCCGATCTCGGTGGCGCGGTCGGCGGGATCGCCCACGACCAGGCCGTCGACCATGGCGGCCAGCGCCTCGACCATCTCGTCGTGGCGGGCGGCGGGGACCAGGTAGCGGGTCTGGGCCACGCAGGCCTGGCCGCCGTTCATGAGCCCGGCCACCTTGGCCCCGGCGGCCACGGCGGCCGGATCGGCGTCGTCGAGCACGACTGCGGCCGACTTGCCGCCCAGCTCCAGGCTCACGCGGGTGAGGTTGGCGGCGCAGGCCGCGGCCACCTGGCGCCCGGCGGCGGTGGACCCGGTGAACGCGACCTTGTCCACGCCCGGGTGGCCGGCCAGGTGGGCGCCCGCGGTGGCGTCGCCCGGCAGCACGCTGACCACGCCGGGCGGCAGGTCCAGGCCGTCGATCATCTCGGCCAGCAGCAGGGCGTCGAGCGGGGTCTCGGGCGCCGGCTTGAGCACCACCGCGCAGCCGGCCAGGAGGGCGGGCGCCAGCTTCACCACGATGGAGAACTGCGGCATGTTCCAGGGGACGATGGCGGCGATCACGCCGACCGGCTCCTTGCGCAGCGTGATGTCCTGGCCGAAGTAGCCCGGCCGTGCCTGTTCCCAGGTGTGGGCGGCGGCGACGTCGGCGAAGGCGCCGAGCATCGTCGCGGGCAGCGTGGCCTGGGCCAGCTTGGAGAAGGAGATGGGCGCGCCCATCTCGGCGGTGATCAGCTCGGCCATCTCGCGGCGGCGTTCGCCGTAGGCGGCGGCCAGGCGGCGCACGGCGTCGATGCGCTCGGCCGGGTCGAGGCGGGGCCAGGGGCCGTCGTCGATGGCGACCCGGGCGGCGGCGACGGCCCGGTCGACGTCGACGGGAGCGGCGGCGGGGGCCCGGCCGATGATCTCCTCGGTGTGCGGAGAGGTGACCTCGATGACGTCCGCGGTGCTGGGTTCCGTCCACTCACCGCCGACGTAGAGGCTTCCTGCATCCATGGAGAGCGATGTTACACTCTGACAAGAAGGCTGTTCTCACTCGGCTAGGCCGAGCAGAGTCACGCGGAAGGGGTGCGGCGTGCGCATCGGGGTGATGATCGGGCCGGAACGGGGTCGCTACACCGCCAAGATCGAGCGGCTGCGGACCGATGCCCGCTGGGCCGACGAGGCCGGCCTGGCCGCGGTGTGGATCCCCCAGATCCCCGACGAGTTCGACGCGCTCACCGCAGCCGCGCTGGTCGGCGCGGAGACGGGTCGCATCGAGATCGGCACCGCGGTGGTGCCGGTCCAGCCCCGCCACCCGATCGCGCTCGCGCAGCAGGCCCTGTCGACCCAGGCCGCGTGCGGCGGGCGTCTCACCCTCGGCCTCGGCGTGTCCCACCACTGGATCATCGACGAGATGCTCGGCCTGCCCTACGAGCGCCCCGCCCTCACCATGCGGGCCCACCTCGACGTGCTGGACCAGGCGCTCGCCGGGCCGGGGCCCGTCGACGTCGAGAACGAGCTGTTCCGGGTGCACAACCCGCTCGACATCACCGACATCACGCCCACGCCGGTGCTGCTGGCAGCGCTCGGCCCGGTGATGCTGCGCCTCGCCGGCGAGCGCAGCGACGGCACCATCCTGTGGCTGGCCGACGAGCGGGCCATCGCCACCCACATCGCGCCCCGGATCACCAGCGCCGCCGAGGCCGCCGGGCGGCCCGCACCCCGGATCGTGGCCGGCGTCCCCGTGTGCCTGTGCCGGGACAGCGAGGTCGACGCCGCGGTCGACCGGGCCAACCGCCTGCTGTCCGAGGCCGAGGTCTCGCCCAACTACCAGGCCCTGCTCGACAAGGGCGACGCCCGCGAGGTCGGCGACATCCTCGCCGCCGGCAGCGAGGCCGCCATCGAGAAGCGCCTGCGGGCCTTCGCCGACGCGGGGGCCACCGACGTCTCGGTCCGGGTCGTCCCGCTCGGGGCCGACCGCGACGAGCGGCTGGCCTCACTCCACCGCACCCGCGCCCTGCTCGCCTCGCTGGCATCATCGCTCTGATCCCCAGGAGACCGCCATGACCCACGCCCCGCTCGACATCCCGGTGTTCGACGCCGACAACCACTTCTACGAGACCAAGGAGGCGCTGACGAAGTTCCTCCCCGACCGCTACAAGGGCGCGATCGACTACATCGACGTGCGGGGGCGCACCAAGATCGTCGTGCGGGGCACGATCAGCAACTACATCCCCAACCCCACCTTCGACGTGGTGGCCCGGCCCGGTGCGCAGGAGGAGTACTTCCGCATCGGCAACCCCGAGGGGAAGAGCCGGCGCGAGATCTTCGGCGAGCCCATGCGCGCCATTCCCGCCTTCCGCGAGCCCGCGCCCCGGCTCGAGCTGATGGACACCCAGGGCATCGATCGCTCGCTCATGTTCCCCACCCTGGCCAGCCTGGTGGAGGAGCGGATGCGGGACGATCCGGAGCTGACCCACGCCTGCATCCACGCCCTCAACGAGTGGATGCACGAGACCTGGACCTTCGATTACGAGGGCCGCATCTTCGCCACCCCGGTCATCACGCTGCCCATCGTGGACCGGGCCATCGAGGAGCTGGAGTGGGTGCTGGAGCGGGGGGCGCGCGTCGTGCTCATCCGGCCCGCCCCGGTGCCCGGCTACCGGGGGCCGCGGTCGTTCGGCCTGCCCGAGTTCGACCCCTTCTGGGAGCGGGTGGTCGAGGCCGACATCCTCGTGGCCATGCACTCCTCGGACAGCGGCTACGAGCGCTACACCAACGACTGGATGGGCAGCGACAGCGAGATGCTGCCGTTCCAGCCCCAGGCGTTCCGCATGCTGTCGCAGTGGCGGCCGGTCGAGGACGCGGTGTCGGCGCTCATCTGCCACGGCGCCCTGTCCCGCTTCCCGGCCCTGAAGGTGGCGGTGATCGAGAACGGGTCGAGCTGGGTCGAGCCCCTGCTGCGCAACCTGGCCGACGTCTACAAGAAGATGCCCCAGGACTTCGCCGAGGACCCGGTCACCGTGTTCAAGCGCCAGATCCACGTGAGCCCGTTCTGGGAGGAGGACCTGGCGGCGCTGGCCGAGCTCATCGGCGAGGAGCGCGTGCTGTTCGGGTCGGACTACCCGCACCCCGAGGGCCTGGCCGAGCCCGCGAGCTACGTCGACGAGCTGGCCGGCGTCCCCGAGGACCGGGTGCGCAAGATCATGGGCGGCAACCTGGCCCGGCTGATGAACGTCGAGGACAAGGTCGTCCGATGAGCGAGCTTGTCGAGCGAATCAGAAGCACAGTGCCTTACTCGGCCCCATGGGCCGAGCGCTCATTGCGCGCAGCCCGAAGGGTGCGCCAATGAGCCCGGCAGCTGGGACGATCCCGGGCCTCCTCGCGGGCACGGTCGCCCGCCACGGCGGCCTGACGGCGGTGGTCGACGGCGACGAGCGGCTGACCTACGCGGAGCTGGCCTCGCGGGCGCGGGACTTCGGCGGCGCCCTGGTGGCGGCGGGCATCGAGGCCGGCGACCGTGTCGCGCTGTGGGCGCCCAACAGCGCCGAGTGGATCGTGGCGGTGCTCGGCCTGTGGCAGGCCGGAGCCGTGCTCGTGCCCGTGAACACCCGCTTCAAGGGCGCCGAGGCCGCGGACATCCTGTCCCGCAGCCGGGCGCGCGCCCTGGTCACCGTGACCGACTTCCTCGGCACCGACTACCTGGCGCTCCTGGAGGCAGCCGGGGCCAAGCTCCCCGACCTCGACACCATCGTCGTGGCCCAGGGCCCGGCGCCCGAGGAGACCGAGGCGTGGGACGCGTTCCTGGCCCGGGCGACCGACGCGGGCCGGGCCGAGGCCGAGCGGCGCAGCGGCGACGTCACGGCCCACTACCCCTCCGACATCCTCTTCACGTCGGGCACCACCGGCGTGCCCAAGGGCGTGGTCATGACGCACGGCCGCACGCTGGGCGTGGCCACCGACTGGGTGGCGATGACCGGCCTGGGGCCGGGTGATCGCTACCTGATGGTCAACCCGTACTTCCACATGTTCGGGCTCAAGGCCGGGATCCTGGCCAGCGTGGCCGCGGGGGCGACGATGCTCCCCGAGCCCGTGTTCGACGCCGATCGGGCGCTGGCCCGGGTGGCGGTGGAGCAGATCACGGTCCTGCCCGGGGCGCCGACGCTATACCAGTCGCTGCTCGACCACCCCGACCGCGACCGCCACGACCTGTCCAGCCTGCGGGTGGCGGTGACCGGCGCGGC
>DATBGF010000682.1:0-2850 GCA_036558145.1 Acidimicrobiales bacterium | reverse complement strand
GGATGTCCTTGAGCGCGGCCTTGGCCTCCTCGTGGGCCTCGACGACCAGCTGGCGTCCGCCCTCGGCGTCGTCGTGCTCCAGCCGCTCGCGGGCATTGCCCAGGCCCATGGCCAGTGCCACCAGACGCTGCTGGGCGCCGTCGTGCAGGTCCCGCTCGATGCGGCGGCGCTCGGCCTCCGCGCTGTCGACCGCCGCGGCCCGGCTGGTCTCCAGGCGGGTCACCTGCGCGCCGAGCTCGTCCCGGCGGGGCGGCGCCAGCAGCCAGCGGCCGGCAGCCACGTCGACCCGGGCCAGCGCCCGGGTCAGCCACGGCGCGGCCAGCGCCACGCCCAGGAGGCCGAGGCCGCTGAGCGCGAACGCGCCCAGGCCCTGCGACACGTCGGCCAGGTGGAGCTTGGCCGCGTTGTCCGGCAGCACGCCGACGTAGAGCGGGAGGAACAGCAGCGCGGCCGAGATGGCCCACACCTCGAGCGCCAGCACGGTTGTGACCACGCCGAGCGGCAGCAGCAGGAGCAGGTAGCCGATCTCCTTCCAGCGGGGGCGGCTCTTGGCCCGCTCCACGAGGCGCTGCCAGGGGTTCCGGCCCTGCAGCGGCGGGACCGGGTCCTCCAGCCGCTCGCCCAGCAGCGCGGCGATCCGGGACCGCTCGATGCGGGCCATGAGGTGGGACAGGACGAACAGCAACCAGGCGAAGGGCAGCGCCAGCGGGAACGTGATCAGCAGGGCCCCGGTCGTGATCAGCAGCGTGAGCACCACCGAGGCCGTGAACGCGCCGACGAAGGCGTCGAGCAGCAGGTGGGTCAGCGCCCACCAGGTCGCCTGCTCGCGCCAGGGCCGGAAGAGATCACGGATCACGGTGACAACGTAAGCACGGGCGACCCCGGCGGCCATGAAGCGCACAGGTGTCGTCGAGGTGGGGTTGTCCCCACCTGGTCACTGCAGCTTGGACCGGCCGCCGGTGGCGAACCAGCTGGCGGTGAGCTTGAGCTCGGGCGGGCGCGGCTCGATCTCCTCGTACACGCGGCGGTAGCCGGTGTGGGCGAAGAGCCAGCGGCCGTCGCGCTTGACGTAGCGGTCCTCGTAGAACGACGACCCCCGCACGGTCAGGCCCAGCTCGCCCAGGATGACCACGTCGTCGAGCGCCCAGATGCCCTCGGCCGTGTCGGGGCCGGTGAGGGTGATCTCGGGCTGGTGCATCTTGTGGCTGGTCAGCATGGACTCGTCGCCCATGGCCCCGGTGAGGAACTCCATGATCGCCGGGCGCCCGTCCAGCTCGGTGGCCCCGCCGCCGTAGCTGGCGGTGGCGTCGGGGGCGAACACCTCGGCCAGCTCGTCCCAGCGCTTGGTGTCGATGAGCCGCGCGTAGCGGTACTTCAGCTGGTGGATCTGCTCGATCTCGACGAGGTCGCCCGGAGTCATGGCCGCTGATGTACCACAGCCGCGGTAGGCAGGATCGGTCCGGGCGTGGGATGCCGGTCCGGCTCCGGCGCCGTACCGTGCAAGCGGTGTCCGGCACGCTGACCAGAGCTCGCGAGGTCGCGGACGCCGACGCCCTGTTGCCGAGGATGGCCGATCTGCCCGGATGGGTGCGGGACGTCGGCCCCGCGCTGTTCGCCGCGGCCGTCCAGGTCGGCATCACCCACCTGGCCCAGCGCGGCCAGCCCGAGGCCCAGCCCTTCGACGCGCTGGCGGTCCTCCTGCTGCTGGCCGGCCCCGCCGCGCTGCTCATCCGGCGGCCCTACCCGGCGCTGTGCCTGGTGCTGACGATGATCCCCACCATGGCCTACGGCCTGTCGGACTATCCCCGCGGTCCCACGGTCATCGCGCTGGCCATCGCCTTCTTCAACGCCGTGCTGCGGGGGCGGCGCCGGGCGGCGTGGGGGGCGCTCGGCGTGGGCTACCTGCTCGTCGCCGGGCTGCACCCGGCGCTGGAGGACAAGCCCTGGCCCCAGTGGACCTTCGCGGCCGGGCTGCTCGCCTGGCTGCTGCTGATGGGGGCCGGAGCCGAGCTGCTCCGCAGCCGGCTGGAGCGCCGGGCCGAGGAGGCCGCCGTCCAGGCCGAGCAGGCCCGGCGCCGGGCCAGCGACGAGCGCCTGCGCATCGCGCAGGAGCTGCACGACGTCCTCGCCCACAACATCTCGCTCATCAACGTGCAGGCCGGCGTGGCGCTGCACCTGCTGGACGAGCGGCCCGAGCAGGCCCGCCCCGCCCTGCGGGCCATCCGCGACGCCAGCAAGGACGCGCTGGGCGAGCTGCGCTCGGTGCTCGACATCCTGCGGGTGGGCGAGGCCGCGCCCCGGGCCCCGACCGCCGGGCTGGCCGACCTGGACGCCCTGGTGGCCCGCACCCGCGGGACCGGGCTCGACGTGCAGGTGGAGATCCCGGAGCCCGTCGACGGGCTGCCTGCGGGGGTGGACCTGGCCGCCTTCCGCATCGTCCAGGAGGCGCTCACCAACGTGGTCCGCCACGCGGGCGCCAGCCGGGCCACGGTCCGCCTCGGCCGCTTCCCCGACGAGCTCGTGGTGGAGGTGGACGACAACGGAGGCGGCCCCACCGGCAGCGACGGCGGCGGCCGAGGCCTGCCCGGGATGCGCGAGCGCGCCCGCGCCCTGGGCGGCACGCTGGAAGCCGGCCCCCGTCCCGGCCGCGGCTTCCGGGTGCGGGCCACGCTCCCGCTCGGCGCGGAGCCCACCGAGGGAGAGGGGGACGGCGGATGATCCGGGTCGTCCTCGCCGACGACCAGGCGCTGGTGCGGGCCGGGTTCCGGGCCCTGCTCGACGCACAGGACGACATCGAGGTCGTGGGCGAGGCGGGCGACGGCGACGAGGCCGTGAAGGTGGCCCGGCGGA
>DATBGF010000681.1:0-5709 GCA_036558145.1 Acidimicrobiales bacterium | reverse complement strand
TCATCGCCCCCGCCCTGCACCGCGACCGCCACCAGATCAAGGACCTGTTCGTCGACACCGTGGCCGCCCCGCTGGACCTGGGGACCGAGCCGACCGAGCTGGTGCGCTTCGCCCGCCGCCGGCTGCGCGAGGTGTTCCTGGCGGCCGAGGTCGGCATCACCGGGGCCAACATCGCCGTGGCCGACACCGGCTCGATCGTGCTGGTCACCAACGAGGGCAACGGCCGGCTGGTCACCGCGCTGCCCCGGGTCCACATCGCGGTGCTGGGCATGGAGCGGCTCGCTGCCGACTGGGCCCAGGCCGACCTCCTGCTGGCGCTGCTGGCCCGCTCGGCCACCGGCCAGCGGCTCTCCTCCTACACCAGCGTGGTGACCGGGGTGCGGGGCGAGGGCGAGCTGGACGGTCCCGACGAGCTGCACGTCGTGATCCTCGACAACGGCCGCAGCGACCTGCTGGCGGGCGAGTACCACGAGATGCTCGGCTGCATCCGCTGCGGCGCGTGCCTCAACGTGTGCCCCGTCTACCGCCAGACCGGCGGGCACGCGTACGGCTGGGTCTACCCGGGCCCGATGGGCGCGGTGCTCACCCCGCTGCTGGCGGCGGACCAGCCCGAGGCGGCCGAGGTGGCCGGCGCCTCCACGCTGTGCGGGGCCTGCATGGACGCCTGCCCGGTGCAGATCCCGCTGCAGGACCTGCTGCTCTCCCTGCGCCGCCGCAAGGCCGAGCACGCGGGCCGGACCGAGCGGGCGGCGTGGAAGACGTGGTCGGCCGTGTGGTCGGACCCGCGCCGCTACCGGGCCTCCACCAAGGCCGCCACCTGGAGCCGCTGGGCCGCCAGCCTGGCCGGGCGCCTGCCGGTCGGCCGGGACTGGGCGCGGGGCCGCACGGTCCCCCGCCCCGCGGGCGAGCGCTTCCGCGACCGCTGGAAGGCCGGGCTGTGAGGGAGACCGGCGACCGCGCCGCGTTCCTCGCCCGTGCCCGGGAGCGGCTGGCCGGCGACATCTTCACCAACCCGGTGCACGTCCCGCCGCCGTTGCCCGCGCCGGGCGATCCGGTCCCCCTGCCCGGCTACCGCAACCTCGACCCCGACGACCTGCTCACGACCTTCGTCGACGCCGTGACCCACGCCGAGGGCACGTGCCACGTGGTGGAGGGGGACGTGCCCGACGACCTGCTCGACCGCCTCGTGGAGGAGCTGGACGGGCGCCCGGTGGTCACCTCGGCCGAGGACGTCGCCCGGGGGGTCGGCACCCGCCTCGCCCAGCGGGGCATCGACGTCGGCGAGGCCACCCCGGACCGCGCCGCGTCCGCCGGGCTCGGCGTCACCGGAGCCGCCGCGGCGGTGGCCGCCACGGGCAGCGTGGTGCTCGACAGCCGGGCCGCGGGTGGCCGCATCGCGTCGCTGCTCCCCGCGGTTCACCTGTGTGTCGTTGCTATGAACACTTTGGTCCCAACCCCCGCGGACGTCCTGCGGCGAATATCGTCACGTTCTGATGCGCTGCCGCCATCCTTGGTGTTCGTCACGGGGCCGAGCCGTACCGGTGACATCGAGCAGCTGCTCACGCTTGGCGCACACGGTCCGACCGCCCTCCATGTGGTGGTCGTGACCGATGCGGGCCGCGCATCCTCCACCGTGGCCCCGGCCTGATCCGGTCCTGCATCCGCGCCCCCGGCGCGGCCCTGCGCTTGACTGGCGGCCGGTGACACACCCGTCCACGCAGCGCTCGTGCGACAGGCCGCCAGCCCGCTGGCACGGATCCGCTGCCCGATCTCCCTGGGGGTTCCGTGACCGAAACCATCCGCGTAGCAGCGCGCGCCGATGACGCCGAGCGCACCTTCGTCCTCGACACGTCGGTCCTGCTGTCCGACCCGTGGGCTCTCCAGCGGTTCGCCGAGCACGAGGTGGTCATCCCCCTCGTCGTGCTCACCGAGCTGGAGGGCAAGCGCCACCATCCCGAGCTGGGGTGGGCCGCCCGGGAGACTCTGCGGATGTTGGAGGACCTGCGGGTCGCGCACGGCTCGCTGCTGCGGCCCATGCCCGCCAACGAGGAGGGCGGGACGCTGCGGGTGGAGGTCAACCACACGGAGCTGGCGGGGTTCCCGACCTCGCTGAGCCGGGAGAGCAACGACCACCGCATCCTGGCCGTGGGCCGCAACCTGGCGGCCGAGGGCTACGACGTCACGATCGTCACCAAGGACCTGCCGCTGCGGCTCAAGGCCTCGATCGTGGGCCTGGAGGCCGACGAGTACCGCAACGAGCTGGCCAGCGACTCGTCCTGGACCGGCGTGGCCGAGCTCGACGTCCGGCGGTCCGACATCGACACCCTGTTCGCCGAGCACGTCCTCGACCTGGCCGAGGCCCGTCTCCTGCCGTGCAACACGGGTGTCGTGCTCCACGCAGGCAGCCAGTCGGCGCTGGGCCGCGTGCACGACGACAAGCTCGTCTACCTCGCCCGCAGCGACCGGTCGCTGTTCGACGTGCGGGGCCGCTCGGCCGAGCAGCGCCTGGCCATGGACCTGCTGGCCGACGACGGCGTCGGCATCGTCAGCATGGGCGGGCCCGCGGGCACGGGCAAGAGCGTGCTGGCGCTGGCCGCGGGGCTGGAAGCGGTGATGGAGCAGCGCACCCACCACCGCGTGATCGTGTTCCGGCCCATCTTCCCCGTCGGCGGCCAGGACCTGGGCTACCTGCCGGGCTCGGAGGCCGAGAAGATGTCGCCCTGGGGCGCGGCGGTCACCGACGCGCTCGAGGCCATCGCCGGCCAGGAGGTCATCGACGAGGTGCTTGGCCGGGGCCTGCTGGAGGTGCTGCCGCTCACCCACATCCGGGGCCGCAGCCTGACCGACAGCTTCGTCATCATCGACGAGGCCCAGAACCTGGAGCGCTCGGTCCTGCTCACCGCCCTGAGCCGGCTGGGCCAGGGCAGCCGGGTCGTGCTCACCCACGACGTGGGCCAGCGGGACAACCTCCGGGTGGGCCGCCACGACGGCATCGCCTCGGTGATCGAGACGCTGAAGGGCCATCCTCTGTTCGGCCACGTCACCCTGACCCGGGCCGAGCGCAGCCCGGTCGCGGCCCTGGTCACCCAGGTGCTGGACGGCACGATGCGGGCCTGATCCGCCCGATTCGCATCAATCTCCACAACTGGTCATCCAGACCGCTCCACAGGAGCGAACGTTGACGGAACGCGCGCTCACATGAGCGTCGCGTTGCCAAGTTGCAACACAGATGACCACTACGGGCCGTGACGCGTCACTAGGGTCACGGTCTCTGACAGCAGCATGGGTGGCCGGTTGCAAGGGTCAGGGCGGGCGTGCCGCTGACCGCCGACGCAAACCGACAAAGGGGAGAAACCCGTAATGCTCAGACGCACACGCGCGTTCCCGGTGCTCGCGCTCCTGATCGTGGCCGGCCTGTTCGGCGCGGCCTGCAGCGACGACGACTCCGGTGACGACTCGAGCAGCGGCGACGACAGCGAAGAGGCGAGCGGCTCGTCCCAGTCCGACGGCGGCACGCTGGCGGCGGTGGTCGACCGGGGCAGCCTGAACTGCGGCGTGAACAACTCGGTCCCGGGCTTCGGCTTCGAGACCGAGGACGGCACGTTCGAAGGCTTCGACATCGACTTCTGCAAGGCCGTGGCGGCCGCGGTGCTCGGCGACGCCGACGCCGTCGAGTACGTCGCCCTCACCCCCGAGCAGCGCTTCCCGTCGCTCGCCAGCGGCGAGATCGACGTGCTCATCCGCAACACCACCTGGACCTCCACGCGTGACGGCGCCGAAGGCGCGTCCTTCGTGACGACGACGTTCTACGACGGCCAGGCGATGATGGTGCCGGCCGCGTCCGGCGTGACATCGATCGACGCCCTGGCGGGGGCCACCATCTGCCTCACCGCCGGCACCACCACCGAGCAGAACCTGGCCGACCGCATGGCCGGGATCCAGCACACCCCGCAGACCTTCGAGGAGAACTCGCTGGTCCAGGAGGCCTTCCTGGCCGGGACGTGCGACGCGTGGACGTCCGATCGCAGCCAGCTCGCCGGCATCCGCTCCAACTGGCCCGCCGACCAGGGCGGCCCGCAGTCGCTCACGATCCTCGACGAGACGTTCTCCAAGGAGCCGCTCGGCCCGGCCGTGGTCGACGGCGACAGCGAGTGGTTCGACGTCGTGAACTGGGTCGTGCTGGCCACCATCGAGGCCGAGGAGCTCGGCGTCACGTCCGAGAACATCGACCAGATGCTGGAGAGCGACGACCCGGCCATTCGCCGGTTCCTGGGCCAGCCGGTCGACGTCGAGGGCGACCAGACCGTGGTCGACCACGGCTTCGGCGTCGACAACGACTTCACGGTGGACGTGATCCGGGCCGTGGGCAACTACGGCGAGATCTTCGACCGCAACCTCGGTCCGGACACCCCGCTGCAGCAGACCCGAGCGGGCACGCTCAACGCCCTGTACACCGATGGAGGCCTGCTCTACTCGCCGCCGTTCCGCTGACCGATGACGGATGACACCGGGGGGGCGGGCGCGCCCGCTCCCCCGGACGTCCCTTCGCCCGCTTCGTCCTCCTCGTCGTCGGGGCGCCGGCCGGGCCGGGTGTCCGGCCTGGTGTTCGACGTCCGCGTCCTGCGGGTGGTGGGCCAGGTCGCGGCCATCGTCGTGCTGCTGGCGCTGGCCACCTACCTCGCCGACAACTACCGGGCCAACATCGCCGACCGCCATACCCGCACCGGCTGGGGCTTCCTCGACGAGCCGACCGGCTTCAACATCGCGTACGCCCCGGACTTCCGCCCCGGCCAGCCCGTGCGCGACGCCCTGCGCGTCGGGGTCGTCAACACGTTCGCCTCCGCCGTGGTCGGCATCGCCCTGGCGACGGTCATCGGCGTGGTGGTCGGCGTCGTGCGGCTGTCCAACAGCTGGGTGGCCCGCAAGGCCGCGACGATGTACGTCGAGATCATCCGCAACGTGCCGGTCCTGCTGGTGATGGTCTTCCTCTACGCCGGGCTGCTGACGCTGCCCCGCATCCAGGAGGCGCACGAGATCGACGGCCTGGCCGTCATCTCCAACCGGGCGATCGCGGTGGTCTCCCCGGTGGCGGGCGACAACTTCGGTCTGTACCTCGCCCTGCTCGCCGCGGCCGCGGTCGCGGGTTTCGTCGTGGCCGCGTGGCGCACCCGGGTCTCCAACGCCACCGGCGCCCCCGACCACCGCGGGCTGTGGGGCGGCGGCCTGTTCCTGGCCGTGGCCGTCGGCGGGTGGTACGCGCTGGACGCCCCGGTCACGTGGTCCCACCCCGCGGCCGAGGGCCTCGGGGTCGCGGGCGGGTTCTCGTTCAACATCCCCTACGTCGCCATCACGGTCGCCCTGGCCGTCTACCACGGCAGCCACATCGCGGAGATCGTGCGCGGCAGCGTCCTCGCCGTCCCCCACGGCCAGACCGAAGCGGCCACCGCCATCGGCCTCACCGACGTCCAACGCCTGCGCCACGTGGTGCTCCCCCAGGCGTTCCGCATCGCGGTGCCCCCGACGATCAACCAGTACCTGAGCCTGATCAAGAACACGTCACTCGGCATCGCGGTCGCCTACTCCGACGTGGCCAGCCTCGCCTTCCGCCTGGTCGGCAGCAGCCGCGCCCCGGCCCTGCAGATGGTCCTGGTGCTGATGGGCATCTACCTGGCGTTCTCCCTCCTGACGTCGTTCTTCCTCAACATCCTC
>DATBGF010000680.1:0-7023 GCA_036558145.1 Acidimicrobiales bacterium | reverse complement strand
CCGAGCCCGACGCCGGCGAGGCCCCACAACCGGAGGAGTGGGTGGCATGACCGAGGCCGGCGACGACCGCCGCTACCGCATCGGCGAGATGGCGGAGCAGCTCGGCGTCTCGCCCCGCACGCTGCGCTACTACGAGGAGATCGGGCTGCTGCAGCCGTCGCACTACAGCCCGGGTGGAGCCCGCCGCTACGTCGAGGCCGACCGCCAGCGCATCCTGCGCATCCGCGAGCTCCAGGGGATCATGGGGTTCGACCTGGACGAGATCCGCGAGATCCTGCACGCCGACGATCGCCTGGCGGAGCTGCGGGGCGAGTACCGCCAGGGCGTGAGCGGATCCCGGGCCCACGCCATCCTCGTCGAGGCCCTCCGGCTCAACGCCCGCACCCAGGAACAGGTGCTGGCCAAGATCGCGATCCTCCAGGCCTTCCAGGCCGAGCTCGAAGCCAAGGCGGACCGCTACCGGGAGGTCGCCACCGAGCTGGACCTGGTCCTCGACGCAGACCCCGGCCCCGGTTGACGCCTACGCCTTGTTGGCGATGCCCACCACCCCGCCGGCGAGCGCCAGGACCGCCCCGAAGATCGCCACATAGGTGCCGGAGCCGAGCGACGCATTGGACGTCCCGACCGTCAGCGCGTAGGCGAGGAGCAGCAGCAGGGCCAGGCCCGCCGCCAGGCGGGTGAGCAGCCCGGTCCGCCCGGCCAGGCCCAGGAGGGCGAAGACCGCGAGGACGATGACGACCAGACCGAGCGACACGAAGATCCGATCGACGCGCGCGGGCGGCGCCGCGACGTCGGCCTGGAAGACCGTGTCCACATAGCTCGCGTACGTCAGGTCGGTGCCCTTCACGCCGTTCAGCCACGCGCGGTTGGCGCCGAGGATCATGAGCAACGCCCCCACGAGCGTGAGCCCGATCCGGGCGACCGGCAGCCACTCCCGGCCGAAGTGGGGCGCCGGCGGGAGCGGGGGGCGGTGCAGCAGCTCGGCGTCCATGCTGCGGGGCGGGTCCCAGCCGGCCTGGGCCACGATCCGGAACGGGTAGGCGGTGGGCTGGCCGGACGCCGGTGCCCGCGCCGGCCGGGCGGTCACCGCCACCCCGGCCCGCCCGCCCGGGGGCAACGACACCGACGGCTGGCTCACCTGGAACGCCAGGACGCGCCGGTCGTCCACGGCCGCCACCTGGGCCACGACCGGGGCGTTGCCGCGGTTCTCCAGCGCCACCTCGTAGGTGCCCTGGCGCCCCTCCGCCCGGGCCGAGCGCAGCTGCGTCGTCAGCTCGTGGTAGGCCCCGACCGTGACCGTGCCGTCGGCGAACGTCGCGGCCTGGGGGTTCTGGCGCGACGTGGCCACCAGCCGGAACGGGGTCACCCCGGCGAGCACGTCGGGCCGGCGCGGCGGCGCGAACGTGACCGTCGCCGTGGCCTCGGCCTCGGGCACGAGGTTCAACGTCGGCGGGTCGACGGTCGCCCACTGGCTGGGCTGGCCCAGCACCTGGACGATGTACTGGTCGACGATCAGCCCGGTGTTGCGCACGGTGACCTGGCAACTGACGCCGGCACCCGGTTCGACCGCCAGCTCCCGCTCCGGGAGGTTGACCGTGAGCCCCACCTCGCTCACACCGCTGCGCCGCGGCCCGGTCGCGCCCCAGCCCGGGCCGTGGGCCTCCTTCACGACCGGGACGGCCTCGGTGGCCAGGTCCTCGCCCGACCACTCCAGGAACGCGCCGCAGTCGCGGTTCTCGCAGAAAATGGTGCCGTTCTCGTTCCGGCGCCCGCACTCCCGGCAAACGATCACCCTCAGGAGCATACGGTTGACGGAACGAGGTGAGCGCGCCGCGTCTGAGCGACCTCAGCCCTTGAGTGCGCCCGAGGCCAGGCCGCGCACGATCTGGCGCTCGGCGATCACGTAGAAGACGAGCGCCGGGACCATCGACAGCGAGGCGAACGCCAGGACCTTGGCGGTGTCGGTGGAGTGCTGCGTGGAGAAGTTGGTCACCCCGAGCGGCAGGGTCCAGTGGTCCGGCTTGCTGAGCACCACGAGGGGGAGCAGGAAGGCGTTCCAGCTGGCCACGATGGCGAGCACCGACACGGTGGCGAGGACCGGGCGCGACAGGGGCAGCGCGACCTTGTAGAAGAACCGGAACGGCCCGCACCCGTCGAGGGCCGCCGCCTCCTCCAGCTCGGCGGGGATGCCGCGGAAGAACGGGCGCAGCACGATGATCGACGTCGGCAGGGCGAAGGCCGCCTGCGGGAGCGCCACGCCGAGGGGGTTGTTGAGCAGGTCGACGGTCCGCAGCGAGATGAAGAGGGGCAGCACCGCGACCGTCAACGGGAACAGCAGGCCGACGGTGAAGAGCGCGTACACGGCCTCCCGCCCCGCGAACTCGAACCGGGCCAGCGCGAACGCGGCCAGCGAGGCGCACGGGACGACGACCGCCATCGTGAGCGCGGCCACGAGCACGCTGTTGCGGAGCTGCAGCCAGAAGGTGTCCGACCCGAGGATCTCGCGGTAGTTGTCGAACACCCACGGCCGCGGCAGGCCGACGGGGTCCGCCGAGAGCTGGCCCGTGGTGCGGAACCCGCCCAGCACGGCATAGATCACGGGAACGACCACGACCGTCAGGACGGCGAGCGCCACGACGTAGCGGGCCGACCGGCCCAGCCGGCGCCGGGCCAGGTGGCGCCGCGGGTGCACCGCCGTCGCCATCAGCGCTCCCCCATCGCCGTCAGCGCGCCGGCCACGTCGCGGCGCAGGACGAAGCGCTGGTAGGTGATCGCGAACACGAACGAGATCAGGAAGGCGATGACGGCCACCGCGCTGCCGTAGCCGAACCGGGAGCGCTCGAAGCCGCGCTCGAGCATGTAGGTCACCGTCGTGTGCGAGGCGCCGACGGGCCCGCCCCCGGTCATGACCCACACCAGGTCGAACAGCTGCAGCGAGCCGATGATCGACAGGAACACGCTGATCCGGATCGTCGGCCCGAGCAGCGGCAGGGTGACGTAGCGGAACGTCTGGGCCCGGCTCGCCCCGTCGAGGGCCGCCGCCTCGTCCAGCTCGACCGGGATCTGCTGCAAGCCCGCCAGCAGGAGGATCATGTGGAAGCCGAAGTACTTCCACGAGACCACGAAGAAGACGGTGTAGAGCACGATCTTCGGGTCGGCCAGCCACAGCTGCACGAACCGGTCGAGGCCGGCGGCATCCAGGCTGTGGTCGACCAGGCCGCCGGGCTGGAGCATCAGCCGCCACACGATCGCCGTGATCACGTCGGACAGCACGAACGGGAGGAAGAAGAACAGCCGGAGCACCGCCCGGCCCCGCATGCGCTGGTTGAGGAGCACCGCGAGCCCGAGGGCGAACGGCAGCTGGAGCAGCAGCGAGAGCACCAGGATGACCCCCACGTGGCGCAGCGCACCGAGGAACACGGGGTCGGCCAGCGCATCCCGGTAGTTCTGGAGGCCGACGAACTTCTCGAGCGGCTCCAGCCCGTTCCAGTCGAACCCGCTGTAGTAGGCGCCCTGGAAGATCGGCACCAGGGCCAGCAGGACGTAGAGCACCAGGGCCGGGGTGAGGAAGGCGATGATCGTCGCCCGCCTGCCCCACCCCGCCCCCGCCCGGCCGGACCCGGTCCCGGGGACCGGCGACCCTGCGCCGGGGCCGGCAGAGGGCGGGGGTCGGATGGCGCCCGGCGGCCGATCCGCAGCCACGGTCGCGGCCGCCGGGCTTCCTGAGCTAGCCGCCGGCGGCATCCGTGATCGTCTGGGCGACGTCCTCGGCCGAGGCCTGCCCGGCGTAGAGCTGCTCGACGGCGTCGTTGATGGCGTTGCCGAGGTCGGGGTCGTAGGCCTGGTCGAGGTAGAGCTGCACGTAGGAGGCGTCAGCCCGGGCCGACAGGATGGACTGGAGGTTCGCGTCGCTGATCGAGTCCTCCGAGCCGATCACCACGGGCAGGATCCCGCTGTTCGTCTCGCCCCAGCGCCGGGCCACGTCCTCGCTGGAGATGTACTCGAGGAACTCGATCGCCTCCGGCGGAGCGTCCTTGCCCACGGCGAAGCCGTTGCCGCCGCCGAACCCGTCGGTCGGGTCGCCGTCGCCGCCGTCGACGGCCGGGAACGGGAACCACCCCAGCTTGTCTCCCAGTCCCTGGCCGTCAGGCGAGTTGGCGTTCTGGGTGCCCGGGGCCCATTGGCCCATGAGATGGAACGCCGCACCCGAGGTGGCGATGGTCGCCGCCTGGCCGCCGGCTCCGTCCCACACCGCGGCCATGTGGCCGGCCTGGAACGGGTCGAGCGCGATCAGCTCGGAGAGCTGCTCGCCGGCCTTCACGAAGGGCTCGCCGTCGAAGTTGCCGGTCTCGCCGGCCTCGCGCATCGCGTCGGGCCCGCCGTTGCGGAGCGCCAGGTAGGCCCACCAGAACATGCCCGGCCACTTGTCGCCCTCGCCGAGCGCGAGGGGCGTGATCCCGGCGTCCTTCAGCTTCTGCACGTCAGTCAGCAAGTCGTCCCATGTGGCCGGCGGCTCGTCGATCCCAGCCTGCGTGAAGAGGTCCTTGTTGTACCAGAACCCCACCATGCCCAGGTCGAACGGGATGCCGTACTGGGCACCGTCGACCTGGTACATCTTCACCGCGGCCTCGTTGAGCGTGTCGATCCACGGGTCGACGCCGTCGCTGATGTCCTGGACGAGCCCGGCGTCCGCCTGCTGCTCCAGCTCGCCGCCGCCCCATGACTGGAACAGGTCGGGCGGGTCGCCGGCCTGGAGCCGGGGCGCGATCGCGGTCTTGAACGCCTCGTTCTCGTAGACGGTGATGTCGATCTTCACGTTCGGGTGGTCGGCCTCGAACTCCGCCGCGATGTCCTCCCAGAGCGAGAGGCCGGGGTCGTTGTTCTGGATGTGCCACCACTCGATGGTGACCTGCTCATCGGAGCTCGACGCGCCGTCCCCCGATGCGGAGTCGTCGTCGTCGTCACCACCGCACGCAGCGGCGATGAGCGCGGCCACGCCAACCAGCAGTGCCGTCCGCACAATCCTGCGGTGCATGTCCCTTCCCCCTCTGCACGGGGTGCGACCTTCCGTGCGCGGCCGAGCGTCGCGCACGGTGAGAGGGGTTGTCAATCGTTATCGATAACGTTATCGACACCGTTCTCGATATGTAGTTATGCTCGCCCGGTGCCTCGCGTGACGATCGGCGATGTGGCGGCCCAGGCGGGCGTTTCGATCGCCACCGTGTCGAAGGTGATCAACGGCCGCTACGGGGTGGCTCCGGCCACGCTGGAGCGGGTGCAGGCGGTCATCGACGACCTCGGCTACGAGTCCAGCCTCGTCGCCCGCAGCCTCCGCAGCCGGCGCACCAACGTGCTCGGCATCGTGGTCGCCGACATCGAGCCGTTCAGCGCCGAGCTCCTCAAGGGGGCGGGGGCCGCCATCCGGGAGCGGGGCTACGAGCTGATCGTCTACTCGGGCAGCGGCCACGGCAAGGACAACTCGGGCTGGGAGCGCCGCTACATCTCCCGCCTGGGCGGCACCCTCACCGACGGGATCATCCTCGTCACCCCGACGGTGGTCGACGTCGACGACGGCACCCCGGTCGTGGCGGTCGACCCCCACACCGGTCCCTCCAACCTGCCCAGCGTCCACTCCGACAACCTCGCGGGCGCCATCACCGCCACCCGGCACCTGCTCGAGCTCGGGCACCGCCGCATCGGGTTCCTCGCCGGCCGCCCCGACCTCGAATCCGCCCGATCGCGCGAGCAGGGCTACCGCCAGGCGCTCGCCGATGCGGGCATCGCCGTCGACCCGGACCTCATCCGGGTGGGCGACTACGACCTGGAGATGTCCCAGGAGCCGGCCCGCCAGCTCCTCACGCTCGACGACCGGCCCACCGCGATCTTCGCCGCCAACGACCTGTCGGCCATGCAGACCATGCACGTCGCTCGCACCCTCGGCCTGGCCATCCCGGGCGACGTGTCCGTCGTCGGGTTCGACAACATCCCGGAGTCCGCGCTCATCGAGCCGCCGCTGACGACGATCGACCAGTCGATCCAGGAGATGGGCCGCCGGGCCGTCGAGCTCCTGATCGCCGTCATCGACGGTGAGACCGGGCCGGCCCAGCAGGTCACGCTGCCGACCCGCCTCGTCGTCCGCCAGTCGACCGGGGTGCCGCCCCGGTGACCGGCCTCGACACCGCCGCCGCCTACCGGGATCCGTCCCTCGGGATCGGGGAGCGGGTGGCCGACCTGCTGGCGCGCATGAGCCTGGAGGAGAAGGTCGCCCAGCTCGGCAGCGCCTGGGTGTTCCAGCTCGCCGACGGCCCTCGCCTCGACCCCGCCGGCCTCGACCTGCTCCGCCACGGGCTGGGCCAGGTCACGCGCATCTCCGGGGCCAGCAGCCTGGCCGCCCGCGACGCCGCCACGCTGGCGAACGACATCCAGCGCCACCTGGTCTCCGTGACCCGGCTCGGCATCCCCGCGATCGTGCACGAGGAGATCTGCTCGGGGGTCATGGCCCGGGGATCCACGATCTTCCCCCAGGCCATCGGGCTCGCCAGCACCTGGGAGCCATCCTTGGCCGGCGAGCTCGCCGGCGCGGTGCGGGCCCAGATGCGGGCCACCGGCGCCCACCAGGGCCTCTCGCCGGTGCTCGACGTGTGCCGCGATCCCCGCTGGGGACGCACCGAGGAGACCTTCGGCGAGGACCCGTACCTGGTCTCGCGCATGGGCGTCGCTTTCGTCCGCGGCCTCCAGGGCGACGACCTCGGCAGCGGCGTGATCGCCACCGCGAAGCACTTCGTCGGCTACGGGGCCTCGGAGGGCGGGCTCAACTGGGCACCCCCGCACATCGGGGCACGCGAGCTGCGCGAGGTCCACCTTCGCCCGTTCGAGGCGGTGGTGCGGGCCGCGGGCGTGCGGTCGGTGATGCATGCCTACAACGAGCTCGACGGGGTGCCGGTGACCGCCGACCGCAGCCTGCTGACCGGCGTGCTGCGCGACGAGTGGGGCTTCGAGGGCTGCGTCGTCTCCGACTACTTC
>DATBGF010000679.1:0-3705 GCA_036558145.1 Acidimicrobiales bacterium | reverse complement strand
GGATCTGCCGCCCGGTCGCGATCAGCTTGCGGATCCCCCCGAACGTGCGGACCCGCATCCCCAGGTAGATGACCACGAGGTCGGGGTATCCGGACAGGTCGACGGTCTGGCGATCGACGGCAGGCATGCCGCCATTTCAGTCGAAGACGACGGTCCGGCGCCCGAAGATCAGGGTCCGGTGCTCGACGTGGGCCCGCACCGCTCGGGCCAGCACCGCCACCTCGAGGTCGCGGCCCTTGCGGCGCAGCTCGTCGACGTCGTCGCGGTGGCTGACCCGGAGCACGTCCTGGTCGATGATCGGCCCGTCGTCGAGGAGCGCGGTGGCGTAGTGGGCGGTGACGCCGATGAGCTTCACGCCACGCTCGTGGGCCTGGTGGTAGGGCCGGGCGCCCTGGAACGAGGGCAGGAACGAGTGGTGGATGTTGATGATGCGCCCGGCCCACTCGTCGCAGAACCCGGGCGAGAGGATCTGCATGTAGCGGGCCAGCACGACCAGGTCGACGTCGTGGGCACGCAACACCGAGCGCACCTGCGCCTCCTGGGCGGCCTTGTCGCCGGCGACGATCGGCAGGTGGTGGTGCTCGACGCCGAACCAGGCGGCCGCGGCCTCGTGGTCGGGGTGGTTGCTGACCAGCACCGGGATGTCCACCGCCAGCTCGCCCTCCCGCCAGCGGTGCAGCAGGTCGTGGACGCAGTGGGCCTGGTGCGAGGCCAGCAGCCCGAGGCGGGGGCGCTGGTCCGAGAACCCCACCGTGGCCCGCATGGCGAAGCGCTCGGCCAGGGGGGCGAACGCCCCGACGATGTCCTCGCGGGCCAGGTCGAAGCCGTCGAGCTCGAACTCCAGCCGCAGGAAGAACGCCTGGTCGGTGTGGTCGGTGTGCTGCTGGAGGTCGATGACGTTGCCGCCGTGCCCCGCGACGAAGGCGGTGGCGGCGGCGATGATGCCGGGCTGGTCCGGGCACGAGGCCAGCAGCCGTCCGGTCGGTCCCGTCGCCACGGCCGTAAGCCTCGCGCCGCTTGCAATCGGAACGCTGTTCCGATTTAGTGGGCCCGTGCGAGTGACACGACTGCGCCAGGCCGTGGTGGCGGCCGCCGAGCGCGACGAGGTGGTGGCGGCGTGGGCCGGCGAGCTGGGGCTCGGCCGGCCCTTCCACGATCCGGGGGTCGACACGTTCGGCCTGCACAATGCCGTCCTCCCGGTGGGCGACACGTTCCTGGAGGTGGTCTCACCGCAGGTGCCCGGTGACCGCTGCCCCGCCGAGCGGTTCATGCAGCGGATGGGCGGCGACTGCGGCTACATGGCGATCTTCCAGGTGGAGGACATGGACGCCGCCCGGGCCCATCTCGACGAGTCCGGGCTGCGGCGGGTCCTGGACATCGACCTCGACGACATCCGCGCCAGCCACGTCCACCCGGCGGACATGGGCGCCGCCATCGTGTCCTTCGACCAGCCGGTGCCCCCGGCGTCGTGGCGCTGGGCCGGCCCGGAGTGGACCGGCCAGGTCCGCACCGAGGTCGTCACCGGCCTGGCCGGGATCCGCCTGGCCGCCGAGGACCCGGACGCGCTGGCCGAGCGCTGGGGCCAGGCCCTGGCCGTCACGCCGCAGGACCGCACGCTGGCGCTGCCCGACGGCACCGATGTCGAGGTCGTGGGGGCGGCCGTGGGGGAGCGGACCGGCCTCGTGGGGATCGACCTGTGGGCCGCGCCCGGCGTCGACGCCCGCACGTTCGCGCTCGCCGGCGTCGCCTTCCGGCTGGTCCCCCCGGCTCCGGCATGAGGCGCCTCGTGCTCGACGGCCCGGGGTCCGTCCGCTGGGAGGAGGTCGCCGAGCCGTCGCTGGCCGGCGACGAGGCCGCGCTGGTCCGCCCGCTGACCGTGGCGACGTGCGACATCGACATCGGCGTGCTCCGCGGCGCCTACCCGGCCCCGGGCCCGCCCTACGCGCTCGGGCACGAGGGCGTGGCCGAGGTGGTCGAGGTGGGCGGCGCGGTGCGGACCGTCGCCCCCGGCGACCGGGTGGTCGTACCGTTCCAGATCTCGTGCGGGCGCTGCGCTCCCTGCCGGGCGGGGCGCACCGGCAACTGCGCCGCCCACCCGCTGATGTCGACCTACGGGCTGGGGGACATGGGCGGCCAGGAGTGGGGCGGGCTGCTGGCCGACCTCGCCGCCGTCCCCTACGCCGACGCCATGCTGGTCCCGGTGCCCGACGGGGTGGACCCGGTGGCCATCGCCAGCTGCAGCGACAACGTCCCCGACGGCTGGCGCACGGTGGGCCCTCACCTCGCCGCGACCCCCGGGGCCGACGTGCTGGTGATGGGCGGACCGGTCGGCCCCCACTCGATCGGGCTCTACGCCGCGGGCCTGGCCGTCGCCCTCGGCGCCGGGCGCGTCGTGTACCACGACGAGGACCCGACCCGGCTCGGCATCGCCGCCGCGCTCGGGGCCGAGGCCCAGGACGGGCCGCCGCCGCGCAAGGTCGGCGCCTTCCCGATCACGGTCAACGCCTCGGGCACCGAGGAGGGCCTGCGCTGCGCGCTCAACAGCACGGCGGTCGACGGCGTGTGCACCAACGTGTCGGTCTACCTGGAGGACCCGAAGCTGCCGATGCTGGCCATGTACTCGCGCTGCTGCACGCTGCACACCGGCCGGGTCCACGCCCGGCCCGCGGTCCCCGGGCTGCTCGACCTCGTGGGGCGGGGCTTCGACCCGGGCCTGGTCACCTCCGCCGTCGTGGGCTGGGACGACGCGGCCGCCGCCCTGGCCGACCCGCCGATGAAGCTGGTCGTCAGCCGCCTGCCGGGCTGAGCGGCGGGGTCGCGGCCAGCCCGTCCAGCGCGGTGCGCACGGCCAGTGCCCAGCGCCGGTCCCGCGACGCCTCGGACGACCCCAGCCAGCCGGCGCTCTCCTGGGCCGCCAGGCCCTGGGCCAGGGCCAGCAGGACATGGGCGATGTCGGTCTCGTCGCCCCGGAACAGGCCGGCCTCGATGCCCCGGCGCACCCGCCGGACCACGAACTCGCGCGCCGCCGCCCCGGCCGCCAGCTCGCTCGGGCCGGGATCGAAGTCGGCGAACGGGCGGGAGAACATCACCTGGGCGAGGGTGGGGTTGGCCGAGACGAAGCCGCGGAAGGCCACGAACGTCGCCTCCAGGTCCGCCCGGGCGTCGCCCGTCCCGCCCGCCTCCGCCAGGTGCCGGTCCAGCAGCCGGAAGCCGCCGAAGAACACCTCCCGGACGAGCCCGGCCTTGTCGCCGAACAGCTCGTACACCGCCGGCAGCGACGTCTCCGCCTCCCGGGCGATGCGGCGGGTGGTGAAGCCCTCCACGCCCTCGCTGACCAGCACCGCCACCGCCGCGTCCAGCACCTTGTCCCGGAGTTCCGGGGTCCTCTGCTTGGGGCGCGGCACCCGGCGAACGGTATCGGAACGCCGTTACGAAGTAACCCCTCGGGTGGAGGTCAGCTCGGCGGTCTCGTGGCCGCCGGACAGCGTCTCCTCGGCGATCACGCCGATGCCCGGGGCGTAGTACTTCTGCTCGACGACGTCCGGCTCCAGCGGGCTCCACTCCTTGATGACCACGACGTCGCTGTACTGGCCGAGCCCCGTCGCCTTGGTCGTCCCCACCTCGGCGGTCTCGGCCATGTCCTCGGCCTGGCCCTTGTAGTACTCCTGCCGGTAGGACTGGCCGGGCGCGGGGTGGGCCTGCATG